>JAGROF010000298.1 GCA_020440405.1 Chlamydiia bacterium | reverse complement strand
AAAACACGTTCGGTGTTGATGCCGAGCAGATCAAAGACACCACCAAAGGTGAGCGCACTTTCAGGAGTTATTTGCCACAACAGCGCCGCACCCAAAGAACCCTTCACCACAGTCTTGTCGACCTTCCAGTTCCAGACGTGGCTCCACTCCACAACAAGTAGGATCGTTGATCCAATAATCCCAGCATTTGAATGCTCATAACAAATAGGATAAAATGCTCTCAAGAAAAACCAACAACCCAGAAAGGATGTTGAGATGAGAGCTTATCCACCGGAAACCGAGCAGATGATGTGCAAATACTACAACACCCTGAACGAAAAAGATAGAAGGCGCTATGCCGGGATTGAAGCGATGAAGCTTGGTCACGGCGGTATTCTCTACATTTCAAAAGTTCTTGGATGTGATCGAGGGATTGTTTCAAATGCCATCAAGGAACTTGAGCAATTACCTGAAGATGCTGGCTACGACCCAAGAGTTCGTGCAGAAGGCGGAGGTCGTAAACCCATTGAACATACCTACCCCCAGATCTCTCAGGCCTTCTTGGATGTACTCAAACACCATACTGCCGGTGATCCACAAGATGAGAAGTTGATTTGGACAAATCTCACTCTTGAACAGATCGTCATAAAACTTGAGCAGGACCACAACATCAAGGTCAGTCACACTGTTATCAAAAAATTGCTCAAAAAGCACAACTTTAAGAGAAGGAAAGCTCAAAAAAAAGACTCTCAAATCGGTCGAAGGGCGAGACGAGCAATTTGAGAAAATAGCCCATCTAAAAGAGGAGTTTATGGCTTCCAACAATCCAATTATTAGCATGGATACCAAGAAGAAAGAGTTGATAGGCAACATATATCGGGATGGAAAGCTGCTAACAAGGGAAGAGGTGCAGACACTTGATCACGATTTCCCAAGCTATGGGGAAGGGGTTGTGATTCCCCATGGAATTTACGACCTGAAACAAAACAAAGGGATCATCAATCTCGGGACAAGCAAAGATACGAGTGAATTTGTGACAGATTGCCTGAAACTTTGGTGGCTTGAAGAAGGAGAATTTGATTATCCGCACGCCGAGAAGATCTTAGTGTTGTGTGACGGAGGAGGGAGTAACAGCAGCCGTCACTACATCTTCAAGGCAGACCTCCAAAATGCGGTCAATCAGATAGGGATTCCGGTTCAAGTGGCTCATTATCCGCCCTACTGCTCGAAATACAACCCGATAGAACATCGCTTATTTCCTCATATGACGCGAGCAAGCCAGGGGGTGATTTTTACCAATTTGGAGATCGCACAAGAAGTCTACACCAGGACCGAAACCAAAACGGGTCTTCATGCCGTTGTAAACGTTTTTGAGAAGGTATATGAAACTGGACGCAAAGCTGTTGAATCCTTTAAAGACAATATGCAACTCGTTTTCGACGAAGTCTTGCCAAAATGGAATTATACAGCTTTCCCACAGCCTCAAAATGTAGATGTTATTTAAATGAAGATCCTACAAGGGAGTCGCCGCGATGAACTCTATTGGTATGAAAAAG
>JAGROF010000297.1 GCA_020440405.1 Chlamydiia bacterium | reverse complement strand
TGAAGGAAAAGAGAAAAGGAATACAAAGGTAAGGAGAGGAAAAGGAGATAAACGAAAAAACTTGAGGCGTGATGCAGTTGTAACAACCCATTTTACTTTTAATCCCACAGCTCGCACCCCTGAAGAAATGCTGAAAATTCTAATGAAAGAGCATACCGAACTGGAAAAACTAAAACAGAAAGATCAGAAAAAAGAGAGCGCGCTGAAAGGAGAACTCCCCCCCCGAAAACCCATTAACAAGCATGTTCATGCTGCCATGGATGGTAAAGTCAATGCATTCAAACGATTGGCAGATCAAGTGGCGAGAAGAAATCCCAGATTAGATAAAAAAATCATTGTGTTGATAGATGGTGCATCGTCTTTGGAAAACAGATTCAAAGAGGAAATGCAGGAAAGAAAGTGGTCAAAACGCGTTGATGCGTATATTTTGGATATTTTTCACGCGACTGAATATCTCTGGGATGCAAGCACATCACTGTATGGAGAAAACAGCTCTGAAAGAATCGTATGGGTACGAGAAAAGCTGTTGGCAATATTACAAGGTAAGGTGGGTCGAGTAACAGGGGGATTAAAGCAGATCCTCAAAAAAGATAAACGAGATTTGAGAGCTGGTCAGAAAAAGGCTTTACAGACAGTGATCACATATTTTAACAACCATAAGCATATGATGCGATACAATGAATATCTACAAAAGGGATACCCAATAGGCACGGGGGTGGTAGAAGGTGCATGCGGGTGTTTAGTAAAGGATAGGACTGATAGGTCAGGGATGAAATGGTCTCGTGAAGGAGCGCAAGCGATACTCAATTTGCGGGCCATAAAGCAAAATGGAGACTGGGACAAATATTTTGCATATTATGCCCAAATGGAGAGTAAAAGATTATACGAGGGAAACATCCCAGCATATGTAACATAACGAACTCAAATCGGACACACTCTATTCAAAAATTCAAAAGCGTGTACGAAGGCTCCAAATGCGTATTGCAAAGGCTATAAAACAAGGACGCTATGGCAAAGCCAAAGCTTTGCAATGGCTCTTAACACACTCTTTTTACGCCAAGCTTTTGGCAGTAAGACGTGTGACGCAAAACAAGGGGAAAAATACCCCTGGTGTTGACCGAGTCATCTGGAGAACACCTAACCAGAAGATGAAAGCTGTAAATGCGTTGCAAAGGAGAGGATATAAAGCCTCTCCCCTCAGACGTATACATATCCCCAAAAAGAATGGAAAACTTAGGCCCCTCGGTATACCCTCAATGGTTGATAGAGCTCAACAAGCACTACATTTGTTGGCACTTGAACCAGCGGCGGAGATACTCGCGGATAAAAACTCATATGGGTTTCGGCCTAAACGATCCATCCATGATGCCATTCAGCAATGTTTCATAGTCTTATCTAAGAAACAAGCACCACAATGGATTTTGGAAGGGGATATAAAATCCTGCTTTGATAAGATCTCCCATGAATGGATGTTAAATAACATCATGATGGACAGATCAATACTATTACAACGGCTCAAAGCAGGCTTCATTGAGAAGGACATTTTTCACCGAACAACGGAAGGTACTCCACAAGGAGGAATAGCATCCCCAGTCCTAGCTAACATAACGTTAGACGGGCTAGAGAAAGCTATCAAATCGATCTCCACAAAAGGAGATAAGATAAACTTTGTGAGATATGCTGATGATTTCATTTGCACTGCTGCGACAAAAGAAGTCTTGGAGCAGAAAGTTCAACCTGTAATTATCAACTTCCTAAAAGAGCGTGGTCTGGAACTCTCTCTAGAGAAAACCAAGATCACACATATCAACGTCGGATTCGATTTTCTCGGATTTAACTTGCGCAAATACGAGGACAAACTCCTCATCAAACCAGCCAAGAAAGGAATAAAAGCATTCCTAGATAACATCCGAGATACTATAAAATCGATGCGAGGATGCAAGACTAGTGACTTAATCAGTGCCTTAAACCCGAAAATCAAGGGATGGGCAAATC
>JAGROF010000296.1 GCA_020440405.1 Chlamydiia bacterium | reverse complement strand
TAACACTTTATTTTTTTCCTTTTTCGTCAGTTTCTTGTACAATTCCCCCACTTCCCCTTCGACAGGGTCACCACTGTCTAAGAATGTCAAGACGAGGTTTTGGTTCGAATCTTGTCGAAGCGTACAATTTCGTTTTTCAAATAACAGCTGTCGCATTGTTGAGAGGGTTGTTTTGTTTCCGTCTTCTTTTTTATAATGAGGTCCGCCCAATTTTTTCAGAAAGTGCTCGTACACTAATCTTGCGGTCATAACACAGTAAAATTCGAACTCCACTTTTTCAGGATCATGCCCAAATATTTCATCTACGAAGTAGCTCCGTATCAGATCCTTTATTCCATTTTCTACAGTCCATCTATGAGGATATTTCCTCAGAATGTCTTCTCCTAGCTGTGCCAAATTGGTTGTGCCAAAGCAACGAATGTTTTCTTTGGTGCTGGAATCCCTCAGGATCACAATTCTCATCTTCAATCCCGTTTTAGGCAGTGCAACGTCGATAGTCTTCCTTTCGTCCGATTCATTATGCTTTTCCCATCCCACATTCATATCTAGAGCAGGTTTTATCAATTTCTTTATCTGCAGATTTTGCCTCAGACACACGTAAATATCCCCATTCTTGCACGTCTTTTTCAAATAGAAAAAATCAGCCTCCTTGGTGTACTCAGAGTCCATATAAATCTCTTCAATCAGCAATTGATCCAAGACAATAAAAAGATCTCTCTCGCAAAAGCTCTTTAATATGCGCGGAGAACGTGTTGCTCCTTGATAGTATGCCAGCGTGATAATGACATTTTCAGCAAGGTCCCAGGCAATATGTGGACGAAATCCCGGGACAAGCTGTCCTGATTTATCAGGACCTTGACCGATTCCTTTCTCTTTGGCGCCGCTTCCAAAAAACTCCTTAAAATGAAAATCAAATCCGATGCTTTTTCCGCTAATAATGCCGAGTTCAAAAGCGCGTGCAACAAGGTCGCATCGCAACTTATGAAGATTGTCAAATTTGAACTCAATGGCGTCGTCGTAGAACTTTGAGCGGGTTCCGAATAAGCCAAGTCCACTTGCAAAGGCTACCGAACGGTCACGATTGTCACTTAAATGGTTAATTCGTTCATAACCCCCTAAAATCCTCATCACGTTCAGTAACGGGAGATTCGTCATTTCTTTCCCCCTGAGTCGCGGTGGGCCGTATGTTTCAAAAGCTTGGATGATCCCGAAGTCGTTTAAAAATGGAGCTAGAAGAATCGGTCCAGGATCGCAAATGTGATACGTATTGGTATTCATTTTTTTGCAAACCAAATCAAAACTTCGATTGATTCTACGCGTGTCTAACAGGGTGTTTTCGGGAAGAAGTTGATACGCTGATTTGGTCGGCTTGAACACATCGTCAATGGCCTTCTCTTCGACCACATACTCATTCAACGCGATTGGTTTAAGAGTATCTTCCAGACCCCATGTTTCAAATACTCGATTTACTACGAAACGCGTACACTTCAACTCTAGGGCATCCACAATCTGCTGTGCGGTCCACTTTGGATTTCTTAACTTTTCCAGGATAATGTTGAGTTCTGTTTCTCCGCCAATGCTCGCTTGTTTTCCGTAGGAGGGGGCTGAAATGATTGCCCATGGACCGTAACTTTTGTAATCATTGATCAGACGATAGTAGCTCGGCAATGATGTTCCATACTGGATACAGAGATCTTTCGATTTGGCTTGGGGGTTATGGAATAGTTCACACAATAGCTCCCACTTTTTGTGACAGGGATCCTCATCAATAAAAAACGTTTCTTTTCGTTTTACTGTCTTCCGTCCTCCCACAGGGTGTTTTTTCATGTTATCTTATTCTGTTAACGTCCGTTGTATTCTGCCAAAAAATTGCTCATCGGTATCAAGATGTGAGGGGTTTAATCCATGCGAATTCAAGATCTCCGACACAAGCTCTATCGTTGCA
>JAGROF010000295.1 GCA_020440405.1 Chlamydiia bacterium | reverse complement strand
AGAGAAAAAGGACCTTCAGGTTTTTTTTAAGTGAAGAAGAAAAAAAAACCAAGAGTACTCACTCCTGACGTACTTAACGAAGTACAAAATCTTCTCGACACAGGAAATACGCCAAATACCATAGCTTCAAGGCTAGAGCTAAAGCAGGATACAATAGAAAAAGCTATCCGCGATGGAAGACTAAAAAAAAAAGTCCACAAGAAGAAAAAGAGTCTTTTTCCTCTAAGAGTGAGCGTAGCGTAAAAGATAGCAAAGCCCCACTTGGAATGGGAACAACCGATGTTATTGGTCGCTTAAGTTGTAGCTTAGGAGGAATGGAAGCAGTAGATCCAGAATTTCAGCCTGCCTTGGATATTCCTAATGGAGGCGTTCTTCTGGCGCTTCCTGCTTTGCTTGCGAATGGATTACTCTCCCATACAGATCGCTTGTTTGCATTGCCTAAAGGCTTTTACAGTCTTTATAGCATTTTTATTTGCATTACATTTATGTTACTCGCACGCCTAAAATCCGTAGAAGCGCTGCGTTACTGCGCCCCAGGTGAATGGGGCAAGCTTCTAGGCTTAGATCGAATCCCTGAGGCGAAAATCATGCGAGAAAAAATAGGCCATTTGGCAAAGAATGGAAAAGTGAAAGAGTGGTGCTCTGAGCTGTGCCAAGATTGGATGAAAGAGCGTCCCGAGGAAGCTGCTTGTCTTTATGTAGATGGCCATGTTCGCGTATACCACGGCCATAAAGGAAATCTTCCAAAGCATTATGTAGCTAGACAAAAACTTTGTTTACATGCGACTTGTGATTACTGGGTGAATGCAATGGATGGAAACCCATTTTTTCTTTTGACAAAGGACATAGATCCAGGCCTTCTTCAGGTTCTTGAACAAGAGATTGTGCCCAAACTTGAGCAAGAAATTCCGAATCAACCCAGCCAGGAACAATTGAATCAAGATCCTTCTCTTCATCGTTTTGTACTGATATTTGATCGAGAAGGTTATAGTCCTGACTTTATAAGGAAAATGAAGAAAAAGAGGATTGGTTGTTTGACATACAATAAATTTCCAACAGAAAACTGGCCAGATGATGAGTTTGTTTGCAGGAACGTTACACTCGGTTCAGGTGAAGAAGTTGAAATGAAATTAGCAGAGCGTGGGGTATTTCTGAGAAATAAGGTTTGGGTTACAGAAATCCGTAGACAAATGAGAAATGGACATCAAACGGCCATTTTATCAACAGTCCATCGGTTGTCAGTAGAAGCTCAGGCGGCAT
Source organism: Chlamydiia bacterium (assembly GCA_020440405.1). Classification (GTDB taxonomy): domain Bacteria; phylum Chlamydiota; class Chlamydiia; order Chlamydiales; family Simkaniaceae; genus Neptunichlamydia. The sequence continues at coordinate 303 of JAGROF010000295.1, read as the reverse complement.
GCATGTTTGCGAGGTGGTCTCAGGAAAATTTCTTTAAATACATGAGACGGAATTTTGGATTAGATCAATTAGCAGAATACGGCGTAGATGAGATTCCTAAAGACACGAAAGTAGTAAATCCTAAGTACCGTAGTGTGGACGGTGAGATAAGAAGCAAGCGGGGAATGCTTTCTGGCAAGTTAGCGGAGTTTGGCAGTATTACGATAGACGGTGAACTTGATGAGAAAAAAGTCTTAAAGTACCAAGAGAAGAAATCAAAACTCCAAGACACAATTAATTGTTTAGAGCGAGAGCTAGAAAAGT
>JAGROF010000294.1 GCA_020440405.1 Chlamydiia bacterium | reverse complement strand
AAATTAATTGGAGATTTTATATTGACGTTATCTATTATATCTTTTAATTCAAAAATAATTGAATCTAAGGAACTTATGTTCTTAGAGCAAGCTCAAGCTCATTTTGAAAAAACGGCTTGCGATATCCTGGGAATTAAAGATATTTCTATCAACTCTTATCAAGAGGCTCTCTTCTTGATGTATCGCTATGAAAATCGCTATGAGGACCCTCTCAATCAGCTTGGAGAAGCATTTCAGAGTTATCAGTTTGCATATCAAAGATATAAGCATTTTTTCCCGAGTGAAACGGCGGCGTCAGCCAGACAGAAGCTCTCTGAAGTAGAGTACAAACCCCATGGGATCATACAAAAAGTTATAGCCCGCTTTTTTCATTGGATTCACAAAGAGAAGATTGCCCAATACCAAGGGAGAATGCGTGTCCTGGGACCGGAAGAAGAGCATAACCTAGACGTTCAAAAAGTTCTCGCTATTTTCCCAAAGTTTTTTCAATTAAACACACCCATCAAGAATTTAAAAGAACTGAATCGCTTTTTGGATCGATGTAGCCTTGACCCTGTTCTCAATGAACGAAGAAAGTGGTTTGAAGGCTATTTAGCCATCCATGTTAATCCTAATTTAGACATTTTATTAGAAAGAACTTCAGAAAAATGGGCTCTACATTTAGAAGAAAGGATCAATGTTATTTCTGCCAAAATGCAAGAGCTTCACTTTAAATATGAGCTTCTCCAAGCTCCCGATCTAGAAGGTGAAGGCGAAAGACTGATTGAAGGGTTTGTCGGTTCCTATCGGACCCTCCTTAAGGCGCGTCGTTTCATTTTCCGAAATGGAAAAATAGAGCGGCTCACTCCACGATCTATTGAAAAGCTTTGCAGGGAACAAAAACAGCGCTATGAGATCATTCTTCGGGAGTTCATTAATAGCTTCCCAGAAGAGCAAGCATCCTTGAAAGCAGAACTAGAGTCCCTCTTGAAATTAAAAACGCATCTCACAGAAAAACGTCAGATGCTTGAGCATTAATAGGGGGCTTCTTGCCCCCTTGTGTCGCATAATTATCGCTTCTTTAGCTCGAGAAAAATTTCTCCTGTTGTAGAAGCTTCTTTCCCGACAGACACTCCAAGCATGCCTGTAAAGAAGGACTCAAACGATTTCCAGTCCTTTTTATCTTGGCTAAAGAGAAAGGAAGGCTCTAACTTGATGTATAAAGGCTCTAAAGCTTTGAGAGTTCCATTCTCAGGAGTGTGCTCCAACTTCAAGAGATCTCCGCTGAGAGAAAATTGAAGAGGAAGTTCATCTCCAGGATTCACTTTAATCACGACCGAGGTGATTTCGTTTACAGTGGGAAGAAATTCGTGAAGCTCTGAAAAAGAAATTTCTTTTTCATGTGCCATGACGGTTGTTGCAGTGGCGAGTAGAGCAAAGATGAGTTTTTTCATTGTAATCTCCAATTACTACATTTGTAGTATTTAAGGTTAAAAAATTTTAAAATTGGAGAAATTCGCTTGCAAAGATGAAAGCGCTTCCTCCGAAAAGAGTAATGAGGGAAAAGGTCCACGCGGTTTTTCCCAAAGCTTTTTTGTGGATCAAATAAGAAACCCGATCAGAAGCAGAGAAAGCAAGTGTGGCAGGGGGCGGCTTTGTCACAGCTGTTTTCAGAAGGGCGCTAAGAAGGGGGGCCTTTTGAGCTTTTTGATCACAGGCAAGTTTGAGATAGAAATTTC
>JAGROF010000293.1 GCA_020440405.1 Chlamydiia bacterium | reverse complement strand
GAATAGGCCTTTCCAAAGGAAAGATTTTGATTCTTAAAAGCTGTGATATGGTGCGCGGTTTCCTCAGTCATAAAATCTTCGCGGAGACTTTCGACCACAAAAAGATAGATATTGGGCTTTTCCTCTGCATGGATCGGAATCGTATGGACCTGTTTCAGGAGGGTTTTTTCATCCTCGAGGGATTTAAGTTTTCCCTTAAGGACAATGGTCATCGCATTTTGGGAAAGAACCGGCGATTTCCAGGGAAGAACCCGTTCGTAGATTTGATATTCTTCCTGCTTGACGAGAGGGGTCATCGTTAAATCGAGTGCTGCAAGAGTCAAGGGCATGAGACATAACATTTTGATCATCCCTTTGTGGGTGAGCTTCAAAGGCCTTTTGATCGAAAGCTTTGCTGTGATCCGGTAAAGAGCAATCGCAACCACCGGAATGATCACTACCACCACCAGAAGCATCCCAATCCACTTGTCGATACTAATTCCAGTCAAATGAAGGAGTTCGATGAAATTATCAAAGGTCTCTCCAAGAACCCATCTAAAGCCATACATCACAGAAATATCCATGAAACGAATAAGAATAAAGTCCACATAGTGAAGGATAAAAGCCAAGAAGCAAAACGAGATAAATGCATAGTAAAAACACTTTGGCAGATAGGCCCGAATCAAATTTCCGATAACCATCAACGCAAACACTTCGATTGTACTTTCTACAAGGGCATAGATTAAAAAGTACAAGGGTGAAAATGTCCACTCATGTCCCAAAGAAAGAAGATGATAGAAATGCATCGAAAAGAGACCTAAAAGGAGAAGTGCAAAATAATACGGATTGATAAGCAGTGCATGTTTCCAAAAAAACTTGGAAGATTTCCCCCCTTCCATCAGACTTGTTACCCCGGCCGTTTTTGTTTCACCCTCGTATCTTTCTTCTGGCAAAAAAGAGCCCCATTGTCAATTGCTTTTTATTCTTTTTTTTCTATCTTTATGGAAATGAAGCTCAAAGATTACATTCAACTTTCAGGCCCTCTGTTTGAAGCCGTACAACTTCGGCAAGTCTTCCCTGACGGGAAAACCTTTGTCGATGCCACTCCAAAAGGAGATCCTAAAGAGATCTTAGAAGCCTACGCAAGAGAAACAGAAACACCCGGCTTTAATCTAAAAGCTTTTGTGCTCCAACACTTTGACCTTCCAAAGGAAGAAAGCCTTCCCCTACCTAATGCTCAGACAATGGAAGACTATATCAAGGCTCTGTGGCCCCTTCTTCGGAGAGAGATGAAGGCCTCCTCAGAAAAAAGCACGTTGATTTCCCTCCCCCACCCCCACATCGTTCCCGGCGGACGCTTCCGAGAATGCTTTTACTGGGATAGTTATTTTACTGCCCTAGGGCTTCCCCTGCCCATTATAAAGGAGATGGTCGAAAATTTTGCCTCCTTGATCGAACGCTTTGGGATGATTCCTAATGGGAATAGGGTTTATTTTGCCACACGCTCCCAGCCTCCAGATTTTTCCCATCTTCTGACCCTCCTGATAGAAAAGGGGGAAGAGCCTTTCGCTCGCCTCTTTGC
>JAGROF010000292.1 GCA_020440405.1 Chlamydiia bacterium | reverse complement strand
CCCATTTTCCCCTCTCCTCCAATCATTCCTAGCTTCATTGTTGACTCCTCGCTATCTTCTATGTTATAATAAATAGTATAAATAGGAAGTTATTTGTGAAAAAACATGAGCAGCACCAGATTCGGTCTTCTCTAGCAGCAAAAGGATCTCTTTTTGCTGACACTTCCTTCTATTCTTTTTATTTCTATTTTGGCGCTTAAGCGCGTCAAGACCTCTATACCCCAATCCCAGATCTATTAATCATTAAATAAACAAGGCAAAACAATGTCACCTTTACCCTTTGCCCTCTTCAAAGGAAAAATTGTTCCTATTGAAGAGGCGACAGTCAGTATCGCAAGCCATAGTTTGCAGTATGGCTCCACTTCCTTTACCGGGATGCGTGGTCTTATGCAGCATGGAAACGTTCATCTTTTCCGTTTGGAGGAGCACCATGCGCGGATGGAAAATGCTATGAAGCTCATGGGATGGGATTTCTCCTTAAGCTTTGAGGAATTTAAGGAAGGGATAGAAGCACTCATTCAAAAGAATGCTCCTGAGGGAGATTTTTACATCCGCCCCTTCGTTTTTACTGCCACAACGGCGCTTAAGATGGATTATACTCCCCTCACGTTCGAGTGGGCGGTTTACCTGGTTCCTTTTGGAGCGCTTTTTGACCCCAATAAAGGGCTCAAAATGAAGGTGTCTCCTTGGAAAAAGTTCAGTGGAGAGGCCATTCCGACACAAGCGAAAGCGGGAGGGGCTTACCTCAACTCTTGCCTTGCCCATACCGATGCCCTCCAAAATGGGTTTGATGATGCGTTGATGCAGGATCAAGCAGGAAATATTGTGGAAGCCAGTGCGGCAAATCTCTTGATCCGTGTCGGAGAAAGACTCATTTCTCCTCCTCGGGGAGAGGCGTTAGATGGGATTACCCTTCAAAGCGTCATTGAGATTCTTCAAGAGGAAGGAAAAGAGGTCAAAAGGGAAGAAATTTCTCTTGAGCTTCTTGAAAAAGCTGATGAAATTCTGGTGCTAGGAACCGCGGCTCAGGTCCAATTTGTGGAGTCATGGGATCATCACCAACTAGACAAACGTCCAGGAGAGCTCTGTCTATTCCTGAGAAAAACCATGCAAACCATTCAAAACACGCACCCCCACTGGGTCACAAGGATAGAACAATGTTAATTACACTTAAGGAAGAATCGCCTCAAGACGAGAGAGCAGCGCTTCTTTTGTGGCTCACTTCATGTGGGCTCCACCCTCAGCTCTCTACTCTAGAAACTACCCCGGTTATCGGGGTGGAAAGTACCCTCTCTGAGGAGATCAAAAAAACACTCAAAAACAACCCGATTGTTGCTGACATCATCGAGACGGCTCTCCCCTTCAAAATGGTCAGTCGCGCTGTAAAAAAAGAGCCCACAAAGATCCAGATTGGAGAGGTGGTGATTGGAGGAGACGCGGTAGTCATGATTGCGGGTCCATGTGCCATCGAAAGTGAAGAGCAGCTTGTACAAACCGCTTTAGGCCTTAAAAAAAGTGGCGTGAAGATCCTCCGCGCTTCGGCATTCAAGCCTCGCAGCTCTCCTTACAGTTTCCAAGGAATGGGGCATGAAGGACTTAAAATGCATAAACGGGCTCAAGAAAAGCATGGGCTACTTATCGAGACCGAAGTGATGGACCCTCGCGATGTGGCGATCACTGCTGAGCACGTTGACATCCTCCGTGTTGGAGCCCGCAATATGCAAAATTTTGACCTTTTAAAAGAGCTTGGAAAATGCAACAAACCGGTCATCCTCAAACGTGGAATGTCTGCAACGATTGAGGAGTGGCTACTCAGCGCAGAGTATATTATGGCTCATGGGAATCCTCAAGTGATCCTTTGCGAGCGGGGCATCCGAACGTTTGAAACGGCTACACGGAGCACACTCGATTTAAGTAGCATCGCCATTG
>JAGROF010000291.1 GCA_020440405.1 Chlamydiia bacterium | reverse complement strand
CAATCGACCTCACCGGCATGACTTCTTTATTACTCGACGTCAAAAAAGCTCCCTCAAACTCTTCCATTTCCTGAAGGTGAATCTCCCGCACCTCCACGTCGCAAAGCTCCATCACCACATCGCGAGTGATCCCTTCTAAAATTCCTTTCTCTGGCGTGAGGATTTTTCCCCCTTTCACCGCAAAGAAGTTCGCCGTTCCTGTTTCCCGAATCCACCCCTGCTCATCATAAAATAGCACATCGAGCGCCTGAGACTTTTTCAGTGCCACAATCGTTGGACCATACTGCGTACTCTTTGCAAGGGGAAGGTGGCGTTGATACTGAAACGTCACAAGATCTGCCCCCTCTTCATAATACCTTTTAGGAAAGGGCACATGAGAATACACCACTGCAAAAAATAGCGGTGTCCCCGTCGGCATGAGCTGATCTTCCGATCCTCCCCCTGTTAACACCACCTTTACCCCCGATTCTTCAAACCCTCCCCGTTTGATAAGCTCCAATACAATCGCCTCCATCCGCTCTATCGACTCAGGAACCTCAAGCCCCATGAGCTCCGCAGAACGCACAAACCGCTCCAAGTGGGCCCGCAAACGAAATGGAACTCCCCCATACGTGCGCGTATAGTCCATTACGCCATAGCCCCGCAACACACTTAAGTCCAACGCCGAAATCTGCGGCTCTTCTAAAAACTGTCCATTAATATAGGTTAGGGTCTTCATGCCTTAGACACTATCAAAGCGACGAATTAACCCCAAAGAAAAAAAGGGGCTCTTACTAGGAGCCCCTTTTTTAAGTGGTTTAGCCCACATTGAGCGGCCGAGACGGCCTTTTCAGCGTATCCCGTGCAACCTGATACATTGGCTTCAAAACCAGCGGATAGCTTGCCAGCAGCCCCAAAATCATCGCCGCCGCTAAAGCATAAGGAAACGGCTCCGACGACCATCTTCCTCGTGGTCTCAGCTCCCCACGATATTGATAATTCCCACCATATTCTTGTTCATGTGGCCTTTGGTAGTGGTGATCCGTTTTCATAACAGAACCTTCTGCAAATCTATCAGGAGGATCCCAATCAAAGTCTTCCTCTAATTCGGCTAATTTGGCTCTTTCATAAAGCCTACAAACCTCTGCATAGCCGTCTTCACCTTTAAGCCGATCATTGGTTTCTAAATATCCTTTAAAGAAATCCCAAAGGATCATCTCTAATACACCATTGGTTGGCTCTAGCTCCTCAGCAGCCCTCCTAGCTATAGCAAGAACTTCTCTTGGTGCTTTAGAGTCCAAGCTTGGTGTATTGTTGTAATATCCAACATATTCTTTATATGTTCTCTCAACTCGACGGATCTCTTCCTCCGAAGGTTTTGGCAACGACCTAGCAGCAGCCAGTTGGAAGAGTGTTTGATCCTGATAAGTATGCCTTCTGCTTCCTGTTGGGAATGTGCTGGGTAACTCCATGGATTGCCTCACGTTTTAAGTTAAATTGATGGCAAAATAATACGCCTCGAGGGCATTGATGTCAAATCAAACTTATGATTTAAAAAAAATTGTTGACCCTTGCTAGCCTAGAGCCTAAAAAACCACAGAGAACGCAGAGA
>JAGROF010000290.1 GCA_020440405.1 Chlamydiia bacterium | reverse complement strand
CCGTAATCTTTTGAGTAATCAAAAGGATGCTTTGGAGACGGTTTCAATTGAGAAGAGTGATATCCTCTATGGCGTCCTTCCTCCGTTTCATTCCTTTGGGCTATCTGTCACAGGGCTGCTTCCGATTTTGGCAGGGCTCCGGGTGTTTTATGCCCCAGATCCGACCGACACGCATGGGATGGCGCGGGATTGCTTTTATCGGAAGATTACATTGATGTGCTGCGCCCCAAGCTTTTATCGCAACTTATTCCGCATTGCTACGCCGCGGCAGCTTAAGAGTGTCCGTTTATTTGTGGCGGGAGCGGAAAAAACCCCTCCTGAATTATTTGAGCATGTGAAGCGGCTTGGGGGAAATAAAGAGATGATTGAAGGGTATGGGATCACCGAATGCTCCCCGATTGTGACGATCAATCGGTTGGGAAAACCGCCTCGAGGTGTGGGGTACCCTCTTCCTAGAGTGGAAATGTGTGTGGTGCATCCCGAAACCGGGGAAAAGCTGCCCAATGATGAGCAGGGAGAGATTTGCATTCGAGGTCCCAGTGTATTTCAAGGCTATTTAGGGAAAGAGGCGCCCGACCCTTTCATTGAAGTGGAGGGAAAGAAATGGTATCGCAGTGGAGATCTGGGGTATATCGATTCTGATGGAGCCTTGATGTTGGGGGGGCGCCTCAAGCGCTTTGTCAAAATTGGGGGAGAAATGGTAAGCTTAGGGGCGCTTGAAGAGGAGCTCACCGCATATGCACGGAAGCAAGGGCTGATTAAAGCCGAAGCAGAGGAGCCGCAGCTTGCTGTGGGAGTGCTCGAGGGAGACAAACCCGCCCTCATTCTTTTCACCACCTTTCCCATGGAAAAAGAGCAGGCGAATGAGGTGCTAAAAGAGGGAGGGTTTGCACGGATTGTGAAGCTTGCTGCTGTGCATCAAATCAATGAAATCCCCATGACGGGAACAGGAAAAGTGCAGCTCCGCCGCATTGCTGAGTTAGTAAAAGAGAAATATGAGACGACCCCACCATAATAAACATCATCCTTTTGTCCCTTTTTTCCCAGAATCTAAGGGCTCTTTTCCCCCTACTTTATTAAGTATGATGTTCAAAGAGCCATTAGATTCTGAAAAAAAATGCGTCAAAATTCTGAAATTTCTAATGCTGGGGTCATCTCTTGCTTAAGATCTATAATACCGAAACGCGCACAAAAGAAGAGATTAGCCTAGCTGAGGGAGAGAAGACTCTCAAAATGTATACCTGTGGTCCTACGGTGTACCACTATGCGCACATTGGAAATTTCCGTACCTATGTGTTTGAAGACCTCCTGCGCCGCACTTTGAAATCCTTTGGGTTTCCCTTAAAGCAGGTGATGAACCTCACCGATGTTGAGGATAAGACAATCTTGGCAGCAAAAGAAAAAGGGATTCCTCTTGCGGAACATACCGCCATTTATAAAAAGGCCTTTTTTGATGATTTAAAAACCCTTCTGATTGAGCCGGTCGAGATCTATTCTCCTGCAACCGATTATATCCCTGAAATGATTGCCATGATCGAAACTTTGATCGAAAAGGGCTACGCTTATGTGGGGAAAGATCATGGGGTGTACTATCGGATCCATAGCTTTCCCTCTTATGGAAGGTTGTCTCATCTCAAGCTAGACACGTTGCAAGAAGGGGCTTCGGAGCGGGTTTCTGATGATGAATACGATAAAGAATCGGCTTCAGACTTTGTCCTGTGGAAGCCTTATGATGCCGAAAGAGATGGCGCCGTGTTTTGGGAAAGTCCTTTTGGCAAAGGGCGCCCCGGCTGGCATGTTGAATGTTCAGCGATGGCCACGAAACTTTTGGGGGAAACCATCGATATTCATGTGGGGGGAGTCGATAATATCTTTCCGCATCATGAAAATGAAAT
>JAGROF010000010.1 GCA_020440405.1 Chlamydiia bacterium | reverse complement strand
AAATAAATCCTTTAATACTGGATAGGTTCATATGCCGAAAAAACTCTTCCTTGCCATTCTTCTTCCTTTTTGTCTCTTTGCAGAAGAAGGAATGTGGCCTTTAAACTTAGTCCCCCAAGAAAAAATCAATGTAGAATATAACATCGAGATAGATGACGCCTGGCTCAATCGTGCACAGCTCTCTTGCTTGCGCGTCAGTGCTGGGGGATCAGCATCCCTTGTATCCTCTCAAGGTCTTGTGATGACAAACCACCACGTGGCTTCACGAGCAATCTATGACTGTTCAAGTGAAGAAAAAGACTTAATGAAAGAAGGGTTCTATGCTCAAAGTTTTGAAGATGAACTTAAGTGCCCTAACCTTTACATGGATCAGCTCATTGCGATTCAAAATGTGACCGACCAAGTCAATCGAGGCATCACTGCAGATATGTCTTTGGAGGAAAAGGAAAAGCTGCGTAAGAAAAACATGGCAAAAATTAAAGAAGCCGCCAAGCAAGATACAGCCCTTCAACCAGAAATTGTCAAACTCTATCAAGGGGCACTATACCACCTTTACTATTACAAACGTTTCAACGATATACGCCTTGTCATGGCTCCAGAAAGTCACATTGCCTCTTTTGGTGGAGAAATTGAAAACTTTGAATTTCCTAGACATTGTCTTGATGTCACTTTTTTCCGCATTTACGAAAATGGAAAGCCCTTAAACAACCAGGAATATTTTAGGTGGAGCTTAAGCGGCCCACAGTTCCGTGAACCTCTTTTTGTCCTGGGGCACCCTGGACGGACAGAGCGCCTCTTTACCAAAGATCACCTGATCTTCTATCGAGACCATGCTTATCCCATTTTTATGGACTTTTTGAAAGGAAAACTCCGATGCTTTAACCGCTTTGCTCTGCAAGGAGACGAAGAAGCGCGGATTGCCGATCAAGACAAACACCGCTTTAGCAATGCCCTAAAAGCCTATGCAGCACTCGAAAAAGGACTCAATGAACAAACGATTATTTCTGAAAAAGGAAAAAGCGAACTCTTGCTTCTTGCAACTCTCAATGAAAAGGAACAACAGCCTTGGACATCCCTTGCCTTAGCCCTAAACGAAGCAAAAGATTATTATACCGAGCACTTTTATTTAGAGGGCACTGCCGCTACAAACCTCTCGAAACTGTATACTTGGGCACGGCACTTTGTCCGTCTTTCTGAAGAGATCGCAAAACCAAATGAGCTTCGCTTAAAAGAGTATATCGACAGTGAACTTCCCACCTTGGAGCTTTCCCTTTTAAGTGAAGAGCCTCTCTACCTCGAGTACGAGCGGGAGCTTTTCATTGACGGCCTCGAGCGTATGAAAAAAGGATTGGGCGCCGATCACCCTGCCATGCAAGCTGCCCTTGCTGGAAAAACTCCCCAAGATTGCGTGAACGAGATTTTTAGAAATTCCCGCTTGTTTGATCTAGAAACCCGCAGGGAATGGGTTGAACACCCTGAATCTGTTAAAACGTCTACGGACCCTCTGATTCTTTTTGCAAAGGCATTGGATCCTTATGCACGCACTGTGCGAGAAAAAATGACACAGGGACTCGATGCAGCAAAAGATGAACACTATGCTAAAATCTCTCACCTTCTTTTTGATCGGTTTGGAGAAACGATGTATCCCGATGCCACATTTACCCTCCGCCTCTCTATAGGAGAGCTGATGGGTTATCCTGAACAGCGCACATTCATTCATCCTTTATCTACGATTCGAGAAGCGTACCGCAAAGCCAACGATCATCACCATCAAGATCCTTTTATGCTTCCTCCCTCTTGGGTTGAAAAAGAGGGTGTTGTCGACCAGAATACCCCTTTTAACTTCGTCTCCACCCATGACATCATCGGAGGAAATTCTGGAAGCCCCATGATCAATGCGAAACAAGAAATCGTTGGACTCATCTTTGATGGAAACGTGCATTCTCTCACGTGGGACTTCGAATTCAACCAAAATCAAGGGCGCGCTGTCAGCGTCCATTCCTCTGTAATTATCCATGCATTGAATGAGATTTACGGCGCGGACCGCTTAGTGAAGGAGCTCTTGAGGGGATAATTTATAGGGAATTTGTTTGAGGTTATTTCTCAAATTGGTATGATTGTGAAAAAGCAATCTTAACGAGGTCAACTATGAAAAGGATTTCTCCTCTACTCATCGCGCTATCTGGACTGTTTATTTTTGGTTGTCAAAATTCCAGCAAAGACCAAGATGAAAATGTCGTTTCCAAACGCTACATCCATAAATATGGGTACGATGTCTCCAAAGAAGAATGGGAAGGGGCGACCTATCCTGGACAAGTTGTCACCACACTGCGTAATGGAGTGACAGTGACGTCTTCCTATGAAGATGGAATTCTTCATGGACCGACAACCTACACCTTTCCCCACTCGAATACAATTGAATCCTTAAACATCTATGAAAGAGGGAATCTCGTTAAAAAAACTACCTATGATATTCGGAGTATCCCTCAGAAAGAGCAGGTTTTCCTTTCTCCGTCTCATGTTAAGATAACCCGGTGGTTTCAGAAAGGAACCCCTTTAAGTGTTGAAGAATACCACAATCAAGAGCTTCTTGAAGGAGAATACTTCAACGAGCGGAATGAGACAGAACACCGTGTGATCAAAGGGTCTGGGATTCGATTGACCCGAGACCAGCACGAAAATGTCGTGGCAAAGGAAACCATCGAGGGTGGATTCCCTGTCCTTCGAGAAACCTTCCATGCGCATGGGATGCCTCATGTAGTCCTCCCCCTTTCTGGAGGGCTTGTCCATGGAGAGAAAAAGGTTTTTGCCCCAACAGGAGAGCCCATTTCCGTTGAATGGTATAAGAAGAATGTCTTAGATGGTCCTGCGACCTACTACCAAAATGGATGCCGCTACCTCGAGCTCAACTATAAAGAAGGGCGCAAACATGGGGTTGAGCGTCATTTCGTTGACGGAGAAACAGTTGTAGAAGAAACCGAGTGGATGGATGGACAAAAACATGGTCCCTCGATTGTCTTCTTTGACGGTATGTCTCGCACACGATACTTCTATAACAACCAAGCTGTAAGCAAAGAACGGTATCGCGAGCTCAGCGAGGTTGAAGAGAACATTGCCATCATGAATGACCGTGCGCTCCACAGAGAATAGTCTTAACAACTTAAGGGTTCAGCAACGCTGGACCCTTGGGCCCCATCTTCACGCTCACTTTATCACTCAAAACTCCCAGGTCATTCGCATTCAAATCCACCTTGCTGAGACCTTTAGTTGTACGATTGAAGGAGGAGGGTTGGAAGAGGACATCTTCATCTGGCTAACAGCCTATGCCAATAGGCAAAAAGGGCCTACCCTTCCTTTAGACTTCTCTTCCCTTACCCCATTCACACGAAAAGGTTTAAAAGCGATTGGCTCGATCCCCATCGGGGAGGTTGCAAGCTATGGGGAAATCGCTTCCCAAGTAGGATGTGCAAAAGGTGCCCGTGCGATTGGAAATGTCTGCAATAAAAACCCCTATCCCCTCGTGATTCCCTGCCATCGGGTGATCCAAGGAGATGGGTCTATCGGCGGATTTGCCTACAATCTGGAAATTAAAAAAAGGCTGCTTTCTCACGAATCCTGAGAAAAGATTCGCTCTTCTTCTGAATCAAACTCTTCTAATACAAGAGGATCAGAAACCCTTTCCTTTTTTTCACAGCTTGCAGCTCCCATCAAGATCCAAGAAGCGCTCATCAACTTAAACAGTAGAGAAAGTCCTCGTTCCATGAACCTATCCCGCTATTAGAAATTCCAAGATTTTGAGGCATTTTTTTTCAGTGTCTGAGCGCTCTCTTTGCGCACCATACTTGGATAAGTAGGGCAAAAAGAGCGCTCAGATAATGGGAAAAAAGGCCCATAAGATTGGGGGTTATAATATTGGGATAGGTTCATATTTTTTTTGATACCATATTGGCATGCCTTTTGCAATAAGGATAGTTGGAGGACAATATGGACCAGGACAAGCTGCTAAAAAAGATCGCCAAACTCGAATCGATGTGCGACCAGCTTCAAGCTGAAATGCGTTATCTCGATCAACTCCTTGTAGAAGTAGGATTTGAAGAAGGGCTAAAAACCTTAAAAGCAGCTGCTATTGAGTTGATTGACAAGAAGAAGCATCCTTAAGCATCTGCTTCTCTTCAAAGGAAAGTTTTCGGAAGGGTTTCGGATTTTCAGTCACCTCAAATGGGCGGCGGCGAGGAGCCTCTATGCACGAGGAGGAGCAACACCCTTTCATCTTCTCTGCGCAAGCAAGACAGCTGATAAAGAGTGCATTGCAATCCATATTGGCACAATTATAGTAAGTATCAACCTTCTCTTGACACTGAGAGCATTGACTAATCACTGCGTTCTTCTCTTCGGCAATGGGGACCACTAAGCGGTCATCAAAAACGAAAAGATTACCCTTCCAATGCTTATTGCCTTTCTCTAGGCCGTATTTAATGATTCCCCCATCTAGTTGATAAACATTCTCAAACCCTTCTTCCTTCATCAGGCAAGAGTAGAGCTCACACCGGATCCCTCCCGTGCAATACATCATGACTTTAGTCTTCTTTAGATCACGTACTTTAGCGAGCTCTTCCGCGAGCTTAGGAAACTCTCTAAATGTTTTTAATTCTGGTCTTTTAGCACCTTCAAAGTGGCCCACATCCCACTCGTAATCATTCCGAACGTCGAGGATGACCGTATCTTCATCGCGCTCCTCAATCATCTGAGCCCACCGCTCACTTGAAACATGCTCTCCCCCTTGGGAAAGATCGAACTCTCGGTCCATTGCAGCCAGCTGCTCTCGGTATTTTACTGTCATCTTGGGAAAAGCGTGCTCTTGACAGCGATGAACCTTCACCTCTGTCTTTGGATAGTCTTTGAGGAGCCACCCATAAAAGTCTTCCGCTTCTGCTCCTAAGAGGCTCATCTGAGCATTCACTCCATCCTTATTGAGGTAGATCCGCCCCATCACATCCAAATTTTCAAGAAAGCGCTTCCATCGCTTCACTTCGCGGTGAGGCTCTGGAATTGGTTGGAACGTATAAAACGCAAGCACAAGGTAGTCCATAATAGGGAAATTATGCCTAATTAAGGAAATTTAGGCAAGGAGGGCTTCACGTTGATTGACCGCATCCGAAAGTTGACTTTCAAGAAGGGCAATCTCTTGCTCAATAGCAGCACGCTTCACGTGATGCATCGAAAGATTTGTATACTCTGCATTGAACGCCTCCAAGCTTTCTTTGAGAAGCTCAAGGCGACTTTGAAAATGGGAAATTTTCCGCGTAAAAAATTCAAAATTGGTTTGAATGCGGTGCTCGGGGTTTAAGATGCGCAGACGTGTTTCGATCACTTCTAAATTTTTACGGATCGGATCGGATTGAAGAGCTTCTAATCCCTCAACTTCAACCTTCAATCGCTGCACCTGTTTAGAATAGGATTGAAAGAGTTCATCCGAAAGAAATTCTTTACTGAGAACATCTTTTGCGATGAGCTCTGACTCAAAAGCAAGCGCTTTCCACTTCGTCAAGGATTTCATGAAATAGACCCCTTTTTACATCTTTCCCTAAGTTTATTATACCCCATTTTAAATTATTTTTCATCACTTTTTAAGCGGTTGTTTTTTAGGTATTTATGAAAACATCGAATTGTAGGACTTGTAAAAATTATAGAGGTGCTGTTAGGATGGTTTCTCTTATTGTAAGGAGATATGAATGTCACGTTATACTGGACCTAAGAATCGAATCGCTCGCCGATTTGGAGTCAACATTTTTGGACGCCTGCGAAATCCTTTACTGCACAAACCGAATCCTCCTGGAATGCACGGTGCAAAACGTCGAAAAAAATCAGATTATGGAATCCAGCTTGAAGAAAAGCAAAAGCTAAAAGCAGTGTATGGAATGCTTTCTGATAAGCAAGTCCTCCGCTACTACCACGAAGCTGTAAAGAAAGAAGGAAATGCGGCGCATCTCCTCCTTCAACGTCTCGAGTGTCGTTTAGATAATATCGTTTACAAGCTCAAGTTTGCCTCAACAATTTTCCAAGCGCAGCAATTGGTTGCTCATGGTCATATCCTTGTGGATGGAAAAAAGGTCGATATCCGCTCGTTTGAAGTCAAAGCGGGAATGACCATCTCGATCAAGGAAAAATCGCAGAATATGAAAGGACTGAAGGAGAACCTTGAAAACACTTCAAGAACCCTTCCTGAATATCTCTCTCTTGATGAGAAAAGCTTTTCAGGACAGCTTCTTTCTATTCCTGAAGCAGATCAGATTGTCCTTCCCCTTCCGGTTAACATTTCTCTGGTGTGCGAGTTCTTAGCACACACTCACTAATGGTGGATGGAGAAAAACTCTTGATTGGAGCGCACACCTCGACATCTGGAGGTGTGCACAAAGCTCTTTTAAAAGGGCAAGAGATTGGTGCCACAACCATCCAACTTTTTACCAGCAACCAAAAGCAATGGAACGGTCGGAGTTTCACCGAAGAAGAGCTTACCATCTGGAGAGACACCTTAAAGGATTCTGGAATCTCTCACATTATGAGCCACGATAGTTATCTGATCAATCTCGGTTCGAATAAAAATGACCTCCTAGCCAAAAGCCGCAAGGCCTTTCGAGAAGAAGTCGAGCGTTGCTTGGCCCTAGGGCTCACCTACATGAATTTCCATCCCGGTGCAGCGACAGGAGATGCAGAAGAAAACTGTTTGGATCGTATCGTAGAAAGTCTACTGATCTTAGAACCCCTCCTTGAAAATCAACCCTTACGCCTTCTCATTGAAGCAACAGCAGGACAGGGAACCACAATGGGACACCGTTTTGAACACTTAAGTTACATTGTAGAGGGTGTCAAAGGAAAAATCCCGATTGGAGTCTGCATTGATACGTGTCACATTTTTGCTGCCGGATACGACATCCGTACAGAAGAAGGCTGGGAAAATGTGATGGAAACCTTTGATCAGGTCGTAGGATGGGAACACCTCTACGCCTTTCATGTCAATGATTCCCAGCATGGACTGGGATCTCGCAAAGATCGTCATGCCAATCTTGGCAAAGGGGAAATTGGAATCAAATGTTTTGAAGTGATGATGACTCATCCAAAACTCCAATCGATCCCCAAATATTTAGAAACCCCTAACGGTGAGTTAATGTGGAAAGATGAAATCGCAATGTTACGCTCCTTCGCTTACGTCTCGGCAAAAAATTAAATCGATCTTAAATCACGATGCGTCAATCATTGGACAAACTGTTTTAGTGTGCGGATGGGTACGAACCGTTCGTGATCAAAAGACCTTTGCGTTTATTGAACTCACCGATGGATCCTCTTTTTCCAATTTTCAAGTGATCGCTAAGCCTGACATGATCGAAAACCTTTCTACAGGAGCAGCTGTTGCGATTTCAGGAGAAATCGTTAAAAGTCCTGGCAACAAGCAAACGTATGAAATGCAGGCCAAAGAACTCACCCTTATAGGGCCGTGTCCCAACGACTATCCCCTGCAGAAAAAACGGCATTCTTTTGACTTCTTGCGCACCATCGCCCACCTTCGTCCTCGCACGAATACGCAAGGCGCTGTAGCGCGTGTGCGGAGTCGACTCGCTTACTCCACCCACCGCTTTTTCCAAGATCGCGGCTATGTATATCTCCAATCTCCGATTATTACAGGGAGCGACTGTGAGGGAGCGGGAGAAATGTTTCAAGTAACGACCCTTAACCTTGACAATCCTCCTAAAACGGAAGAGGGAAAAATCGATTATTCCAAAGACTTTTTCTCTCAGCCTAGCTTTTTGACTGTTTCAGGACAGCTCAATGGAGAAGCCTACGCAACTGCTCTTTCAGACATCTACACATTTGGCCCTACGTTCCGCGCTGAAAACTCCCACACATCTCGACATTTAGCAGAGTTTTGGATGATTGAACCGGAACTCGCCTTTGCTGACCTTCCCATGATCGCCGACTTAGCAGAAGACTACCTTAAATTTCTTATTGCCGATGTCCTTGAAAACTGCCAAGAAGACCTCCAGTTCTTTAATCAGTTCATTGAAAAAGGACTTATCGATCGCCTCGCTCATGTTAAAGACTCCCCTTTCGTGCGCCTCACTTATACCGAAGCCATTTCTATTCTTGAAAAATCAGGGCGGAGCTTTGAATATCCCGTAAAATGGGGAAGCGATCTTCAATCGGAGCATGAACGCTACATCTCTGAAGAGCACTGTAAAGCGCCTGTCATCCTGACAGACTATCCTAAAGAGATCAAAGCGTTTTATATGCGAGAAAATGACGATGGGAAAACTGTCGCAGCCCTTGACGTTCTCGTCCCCAAGGTCGGAGAACTGATTGGAGGCTCACAACGAGAAGAACGCTACGACCTTCTCAAGTCCAAGTTTGAAAAGCATAGCTTAGACCTCGAAACTTACCAGTGGTACCTTGACCTTCGAAAATATGGCTCAGTGCCTCATGGAGGGTTTGGTCTTGGGTTTGAGCGCTTGGTCCAATTCACTACAGGTATTGACAACATCCGCGACGCCATTGCCTTCCCTCGCGTTCCTGGCAACTGCGATTTTTAGCTCTTTTTGAAAAGAAATGTTTTCTTGGTCTCTTTTTCGATTTTCCCCAAGATGGCTCCGCCAATTCCTAAGATTAGGGCAGCGGCTGTTACAATCCCCCCAAGATAAGGAATGAGGGTAATGATAAAGTAGACAATCAGCCCAAAGGAGAAGTAGAGCTTTCGGTGTTTTTTGAACTCAAAACGGCGGAAGATGTGTGTGGAAAGCCACAAAATCGCAAGGATTTTTGCGGTATAGAATCCAACGACAGTTAAAGAAAGAAGAGTGAGGGCAAAGGGAACCCCTAGAATTGTAATGATGAGGGCAAGCATGATGATGGGAAGAAGGAAAATCAACACAATTCCTGCAACGGCAGACTGCGCTGGCTTGGTATTGAGCATTTCAATTGTCCTTTCAATCCGCTTGGGAAAGTAACGGATCATAATGAGACCGATGATAAAGCTATAAAAAAAGTTCATCACAAGCCCTGCAAATTTCGATCCAATCTTGAGCCATTTGAACATCTTGTTATGCATCAAATCGTAGAAAAAGGAAGGGTGATGAATCACGCCCCCTTTCACAACCGCATTGGGATCGATGAGAGCAGTCTTATTGCTCCAATACTCCAAAGGTCCCCCGATCACAACTTTTGATGTAAGGCGCAATTGCCCCACCGAAGCGACAACTTTTCCTCCAATATGATTAGCAATCCGTACACTAGAAGCGTAAAGGCGCAAGGCATTCCCTACCCGTGCCTCAACATCTGCATTGCCCGAAACAATGACAGCGCTTCCTCCAACCACTGCAGAAGGGCTGAGTTCAATGGTTGCTGTCGCAGCCGTTAGATTTCTCCCAATTTCTCCTGTGATGAGTGCTTGTCCTGCTAAAAGACGTACATCATTTGTGACTTTCCCTGAAACTTCTACACTTCCTCCTGCAACAAGAACATCTCCATTGACATTTCCATCAATGAAAATCTGCCCTCCCAGGACATAAAGGTCCCCATTGACTGTTCCAGAAATTTCCACCGTTCTCCCATGCGCAAAGTAATCGCCATCGACGACTTCTGTGCTTGAAAGCACCACAATATCCATTTCCTCTTCAGGCTCTTCTTTTGCAAAAAGAGCGGCGAAACATAAGAGAAAAATTAAAGTGCAGCGGCGTAACGCCATTTTGCTTGCCTTCGCTCTTTAAAAAGTTCCATTTGCCTTTCCACGGCTTTTTCAATGACATTTTCACACAAAAGGATTTCTTTTTCATCCTTCTTCTTTCGAGCAAGCTCCCCAATTTGATCGATATTATAGAGCTTCAGATTGGGATGGCGCGCAAGCATGGGATTAATATTACGAGGAACGCTTAAATCAAACAAAAGTGTCTCTTCAACATCTTGCTGAGCATGGTCAATGACAAACCGATCATGATTCGTTCCACACACCACCACATCATAATGGTTCCATTCCTCTAATCCATTCCAGTGGGTGATGTCAACAACAGGAAAATCCCCTTCTGTCATGCGTGTACACAGGGTCATTTGTGTGCATCCCTTCTGTTTGAAAAATCCCATCAACGTGCGATTGATCGAAGAGTTTCCCACAAAAAGCACGCGGCAATGCTTCAGTATCTTCCGATTCCCTTCCAAAATCGAAGCGACTGCAAAGGGAAGAGGAATCCCTTGTTTTGTCAAAAGAAAAGAAGTCCGCATTTCCTTGCCAATTTTGAGCCCTTTTTGGAAAAGATAATGGAGCTCGTGAGAAAGATTCCCCCGTTTTCGGGCTTCTTCATAAGCAAGCTTCACCTGTCTTTGGATATCGCTTTCCCCTAAGATCGCACTATCAATTCCTGAAATTACCTTTCCTAAATGTTGGAAACAATCCTGTCTAAAATATGAATAAAGCGCATGTTCGAAACTTGCAGTTACATGCTCCCTTAAGTGCGCTAAAATTTCGATCTGTTTGTCTGCCAAACTTTGGGCACAGAAATAGAGCTCTGTCCGATTACATGTCGATAAAAGAATCGTCCTTGGTGTTTCTCGAAACTCCTTTTGAAAGGCACGTGCGAGCTTTTCACGTAAAGACAAAGACGATGACTTGTGACTGATCCCTACAACACCAACTTGCATGTAACGTACACTTACTCAAAAAATCGTATATACATATCGTGTTTCAAAAATTGGGAATTTGACAAGAATTTTGAAGCTAAGTCGACGCAGTCAAAAACAATTTTTGAATCATGATGTGTATATAACCCAACTGGGTTTACTCGTCTACAAGCAATTGTTCTCGAATCAGTGTAGGATCAAACCCTTTTCCCATTAAAAATCGAAAAAGACGTTGTTTGACTTTAAGATTTGAAAGAGATTCCGATCGGGTTTTCTTTTCAATCCATCGCGCAATTTCACCTCGTTGCTCTTCATCAGTAAAAGTCTCTCGAACAAGCTCCTTGAGCTCAGGAACCTTTTGGGCGATGGCCAAAGGTCCCAATCCTCTTCTCTTTCCCCGTTTAATCCGCAGCTCTCCCTCTCTCAGATCGTCTAGATATCCCAATTTCTCGCACTCTGAGAGGATCTCAGCAGAAGCCTGAGGATCGATTTGGTACGCGTTGAGCTTCTTTGTAAGCTCTGATTTCATAAATCCCCTTAGAGCCAACCACTTATATACGAGCATCCGAGCGATTTTTCGATCAACCTTTAAGCATAAGTCACTTAGGTCTTTTTTATTAGAGGTACGTAAAATTTCTTTTAAGTGGTTCTTATAGAGACGTCTATGAACCTCTTTCCACTTTTCTCCCTCGACCCATATCTCTGCAAACCTCTTATTATCAATAATTTCTATATTCATCTAATCTTAATAAAGGTTGTGGATTTAAATTCTATAGGTTATAATAAACCTAAGGATCAAAGAAAACAATCAAGGGAGAAGGCAATATATGTCAGTAGAAGGTATTCAGGCTATTTCAGAAGTCAATGCGACTGAAAGCTCTAATCAAGCAAATTTGATGGAGCAGCTCGAAATGCAAGATGTGCAAAATACCAACTTAACCCAACAAGTTAACCAATCTTACCAAAGTAGTTTGGAGTCTCTAGCGCAATCGACAGGTGATCCTGCCATTGCAGGACAGAGCTAAAACAGCTTAAGCCCTCACACATTGTGAGGGCTTTTTTTTGCTTCATAAAGATTTGACAGGAGCGCCCAACCTAGTTAAGGTCTATTTTAGACAAGGAGAAGGAAAATGAGTGGTGTTTCAGGTGTCAATTCTTCAGGGAGCCTCCCTCCTATGGAGCCCCCTTCAACAAACGTCAATGCGGATTCGGCAATCGACTTTTTTCATGACCAATACGCAGATCAACTTGCAAGCATTGCCAAGGAAAATGCTCTGCAGAGGAGCCAGTAGTGGTGGGTGGAGTTCAAGGCCCTGATGGGAATGATCCAACGCAATCTGGGGATATGCCTCAGCAAATCCAAACAGGCATGAGCAAAATGTACACCCCAGACAAAGCCCCAGGCTTTGAAAAGTGGATGGAACAATGGTTCGGGGCTGGTGTCACTCCACAGATGGTTTCCGCTTTTGAGCAAAATATGATGCAAATGATCAATAATAGTCTGAGCCAGGCTAAAGCCCAGCATGAGAAGGTCCAGCGCAAGATTAAAGAGCGTATTGAAGAAGAGGGCTAATAGGGGATAAATCCCATTCATGCTATAATCTCTTCCATGACTAAAAGTTTTATTGTAAAAGAGCCTAAAAGACTCGATAAGCTTTGCTCTGAGCAGTTTACCGAGCACTCTCGAAGCTATTTTCAATATTTAATTGAAAAAGGTTCGGTAACGTGCAATGGGAAGCAGGTGAAGAAGCGGGAAATTCCCCAGGTAGGGGATGAGATTCAAATCTTTTTTCTCGCCTCTCCAGAGCTCGAATTGGTTCCTGAACCGATCTCTCTAGAGGTCCTCTATGAGGATGCATCGGTCATCTGCATCTATAAACCTATCGGCATGGTCGTCCACCCTGCTCCAGGGCACCCCACGGGAACGTTCGTCAATGCCCTTCTCCATCACTGCCAATCCCTCCCCCCTCAGGACTTGCGCCCCGGAATTGTCCACCGCCTCGATAAAGACACTTCAGGAGTTCTCCTTGCCGCAAAAACAGTGGAAGCCCATCAAAAACTCATTGCTTCCTTTTCAAACCGAGACATTCAGAAAGAATATCTCACGATTACTGTAGGAAGACCTCCCCAAGAAACGGTCAATGCTCCGATTGGGCGACACAAAGTGAAGCGGAAAGAAATGACGGTCACAGAAACAGGGAGGGAGGCCCTCACCCATTTTGATGTTCTTGGGGGACATAACGGATTTTTCCTTGTCCGCGCCCGTCCCGTAACAGGAAGGACGCACCAAATTCGGGTCCACCTCAAGGAACAAAAGACACCAGTCTTAGGTGATCCTATTTATGGTAGTGAAAAACTCAACCGGAAAATGGGCATTCAAAGAACCCTTCTGCATGCTCATCGCTTAACGTTTCCCCATCCTCAAACAGGAGAGAAAATCACCATTACAGCGCCCCCACCTGAGGATTTCCAGAAGTGGCTGCAGCCACACTTTGAGGTAGATTAATATCACATTTTTGATTAGAATAAGCGGTATCTAGATTACCCCTAGAGAATTCTCTAGGGTAATGCTGCCACGCAACCAAGGACCGAACCATGAAAGAATTTGTAGAGTACATCGTTAAAAATCTCGTAGACAACCCTGATCAAGTCAAGATTAATGAAATTGTTGGAAAACACACCCTCATTATTGAACTGAGTGTTGAAAAAAGCGATATCGGAAAAATTATCGGAAAGAAAGGAAAGACCATTAACTCAATCCGTACGCTTCTGATGTCGGTTGCAAGCCGCAATAACATCCGTGTAAACCTTGAAATCCTCGAAGAGGACGGCAAGAAAGTCGAAGAATAGTCTCTTCTCTACCATTTACTGGTCAAGGCGGGGAAGATACGGAGCAATCATCGCTTTGCGGGAGTTAAGTCCTCCCGCATTGTATCTTAAGATTGCAAGAGGAAGATCTGTAGGCTTTTTCGGCAGGTGATGGGGAATCGGAAGGAAACTCTCCTTAAAGATCTGTGAAAGCTCTCGGGCATTATTCCCAATAAGCTCCAACTCAAACTCTAAGCACGCTGCCGCTTTGGACCCCTTAAAACCGCTCAGGAAAAGCTTAAGTTTTTCTACAGCCAGTTCCGTGTGGGGCACCCAAAACCACATCTCATCTTTATGGTTATAGGAAATCTTTCCTCCTTTAAACAGCTCCTCTGCACTGGCAACTGTCGAGATTGCATGGAGGTGAAGCATGATCTCTCGGTTATTGGCATAGACATTTAGCGCTTTTTCATACCATAGCTTGCGCAAGTCAGGGGCAGCCTTTTCAAAGTTTCCATAGTTACAAGCAAAGATCTTTGTTTGCCCTACCCGGTTGCTGTAGTTGAGTATTTTTGTATCGGTGAAAATGTTTGAAGGTTCGCCGCGAGTCGCTTTTGCCAAGTTTTCATCCACTCCCTGTTCTTTATGCGCATAAACCTTGCTATACAGAGAATAAAAATCTTCATTTTGCAGCAGTCGTTGCGCCGCTTTGGCTGTAAAATCTCCATCTTCACGAATATCATCAAAATGGACGATTTCCATTTCTTTCCCTGCAATCAACGTTTTCATGCGATTCAGAAGAGATGCCATACATTCTACATCAACGCGAGACACTTTTGTTAAGAGGTCGGTATCATCTAAAATGGCATAAACAAAGTGAAGGTATTCTACAAGCTCCCGCTTAGGGTCAACATAATGTTCGCAGTCGGTATGGAGTACTTTTTTCTTCTGCAACAGACGTTGATAGAGGCGCAGGTTCTGGACAGAGTCGAGCTTTTTTTCCAGTTCCCCCAGCTGCGCATTCATCTCTTTTTCACTCATTCCCCCCAGCCCATACTGATCATTGATGATAAAAGCCAGCTCTGCAACAAGGGTGTTCGAAGATTGAGCATCGCTAATGATGGCGCGAGGAGGGGAATCGGTAAGAAGGGCACTTTTATGATGGTCGATCACACTAATGATTTCGAGGTAAGAAGGGATTTTCATCTCTTCGCGGTTACAAAAATCTCTCAGTGTGACCGTTCCTAAAACCTCATCTTGAATCTCATGGCTATGGATGATTCCAATGGGAATCGGACGCCCTTCAAGATCTACCTGATTCACTGTCAAATAAGAATAATTCCCCATTTTAGAGCGGATCTCTTCAATATCTGTTCGATGGGACAAGGATTGCGGCTTAAACCCAAAAACCTCGGTTTTGATCTGAAACGCAATATTTAAGCTATCGACATATTGGCGGATTCTTGTAAATGCCTCGGAAAGAAGTTTGACTAAGATTTCGAGTTGATTAAAGATTAATGGACGGTTTTCTGTCAGCATTCCTGAAGCATCAAAAAGCTCTGATTTTAATAAAGAGCGTAGCCAAGAGATAATCTGGGTGAAATTGACGATATCGATTTTTTCCATCGCCAGGGCAAATTCTTCAAAGGTGGCTTCATTTCCTTTCTCTACTCCAAGCACTTTCACTAAGTAATCATGCACAAACTGGAGAAGCTTTGGAGGGAGTTCTTGTGCGGGCGTACATTCACTGATTTTCATCTCTAAAAGGGTACGAATCTCTTTTGAGATATGGTCGACCGTGAGCGTCTTTTGAGCAAAACAAGAGATCAGTTGAATATGCAAATTGGATTCAAACCACATCAAGCAGTTATTGAATGACATGACAACCTGCCGCACCCCTTCAACGTCAATGGTGCGCCAATCTCCTAAGTAATACCCTTTCTCATCGATGAGCACCACGGCACTGCGCTGCCGCTCATGGTCGAAACTAAGAGCTCTGTCAGTGGTATGCTTTCGAATCATCCCCTTTTGAGAAAGAAGATCCAAACTGGTTAAAGTCAAGGAAAGGCGGGTTTTAGCTAAGCAGTTAAACACTTCCTTTCCCAAAAGGTCTTCAAAAAGAAGACCGATCTCTATTTGTGTGATAGGGGGGCCTCCAGGAACGTTCCAAATATGGAGCCCTTCTCCTACACGAGCAGCAAAGGCATCTACCCATCCCCAAAATGATGCGACTGTCGTATCTAAGTCGGGAGAGTTATGCGCTGTAACAAAATGGGTCCCACGATGAGATTTCCCCATGCCGATGGGAAAGTAGATTTGATAGGCATCTCGTGGAATCCACTTTCCGACGATCTTTCCACGAATTTTATAATTTTCCTCTTTACTCAATCCTGAAAACTGATTGAGCCACAGCTCAAAAGAAGAAAACGTATAGTTTTCTACAATGCCTTCTTGTTCAATTCTTCCCATGAAGTCCACCACTCCTTCAAGAAGAAAGGAGGGTTCAGGCGCTTTTAAAATCAAGTCGACTAGAGCGCGATTGACAAAATCCCCTTTGTCATGCGCATTTTTTTCTTGAAACGCTTTTTCACGAAAGGCTTCAAAAACTTTGTCGAGATCCCCAAATGTTTTCGATTCAAAAGGGTAGTCTCCTAAAAGTGGCGGATGAGAGTATTTTTTTCCCATTGACAATCACAGTTAAATCAACGGATTGAGCAGGACTCGAACCTGCGACCGTCCGCTTAGAAGGCGGATGCTCTATCCAGCTGAGCTATCAATCCACAATATATTACGATTTTAGTCATAAGAAAAATGATTTTCAAGTATATTTGTCGTTAGAAGTTAAATGAGGTGGATTGAATGTTTAAGATTGGTGAAATTGAAATTGGAAGTCAGGCGCCCCTAGTAGTGATCTCAGGTCCTTGTGTGATTGAAAGTGAAGCGCACGCGCTTAAGACAGCTGCTGAGCTGAAAAAAATGTTTGCAACAGCAGGCGTGCAGTTGATTTATAAATCGAGCTATGACAAAGCGAATCGTTCCTCCATTGACTCCTACCGAGGCCCTGGAATAAAAGAAGGACTCCGTATCCTCAAAAAAGTAAAGGAAGAGCTCGACCTTCCTGTGTTTACTGATATCCATCATCCTGAAGAAGCAGCTCCTGCTGCGGAAGTCTGTGACGTGCTCCAAATCCCTGCCTTTCTCTGTCGACAGACTGACCTCCTCCTTGCGGCGGGAAACACAGGAGCTGTTATTAACATCAAAAAAGGGCAATTTATGTCTCCTTGGGATATGGAGCATGTGGTGAAAAAAATCCTATCGACAGGAAACAAAAAAATCCTTTTAACGGATCGGGGAACCTCCTTTGGATATAACAACCTGGTCTCTGATATGCGGACGATTCCAATCCTGCAGAAATTTGGCTTCCCCGTCTGCTTTGATGCCTCCCATTCCGTCCAGCTCCCTGGAGGTATGGGACACCAGTCAGGAGGACAGCGCGAATTTATTCCTACCCTTGCGAAGTCTGCCCTTGCGGCAGGAGCAGACCTCCTCTATATCGAGTCTCATGATAACCCTTCTCAGGCCAAAAGCGATCAGCACTCTGTGATGCCCTTTGAAACGCTTCAAACCCTCTTAAAAGAGGCTCGTCCTCTCTATGAACTCATCAAACGAGGCGCCCATTGATTCAACGAGCCACAATCATTGCATTCATTTTCCTGGCTCTTTTTGCAGGAGGTGTGATCTTTCAAGCTTTCTATTCTTCCAAGGACCTTGAAAGCATCGAAGCCCTTCTCACCCAAGAACTCTCCATGCCAAGACATGAAGAGAAATTCCCCAATAAGCAAATGCGCAAAGGAGTCGCAAAGGATCTTTGGATCTCTGAAAAAGGGAAGGTCCGCCTCCATCACCATATTGAAAGTCCCCGCTCCATTTTAACGGCCATTCCCAACGGAAACCGTGTGGAACTCATAGAGCAAATGATTGGAATGAAATGCTTCTTTCAAGAAAAAATCGAAGATAAGGAGGGAAGGGTGATGCAACATATTCGCTATTTGCAATCAGGGGAAGGAACTTACCACTACACCAACCACCTCTTCGATGCTCAAAAAGTTTTCTTAGCTCTCTACCACCTTCCAGGAGAAACTTTAACAACACATCTCAAACCTGATGAAGCGTACTTAAAGGGGATCGCCGAAGAGGTGTCCCTTTCCTTTTCGAGTGGAAGCCCCAATTTTCACGCTGAAAAATTTAAAGCTCAAATCCGCCCTCAAGGACATCACTAATGAAAGCCGCGATTCTTTTTCTTAGTAGTCTCTCTCCTCTTCTCGCTGAACTCCCTTTTCCAAACATGTCTTCTGATCTTTCATCCGACCAAGCTACGTATGATGGAGATGTGCTCCGTTTAGAAGGGCATGTATTTCTCGACCATGACTTAGGACAGATGGAAGCAGAAACCGCTCTACTCAAAAAAGGAGAGCCCTCCCTAGAGTTTTCAACTATCCATCTCAAAGATCAAGTCTCCCTCTTCTTTGAAGACCGAGGCAAATTGTTTTCTGAGCAAGCCTTTTTAGACCTCCAAACCCTTAAAGGGTCTCTCACGCGCGGAAAGTACCCGGTGGTTTTCCATGGAAATGACATCGAACTTTTTTGCTCGGCCATTGACCTCACCTTTTCTAGGAAGGAGATGTCTTTGGCTCTTGATTCTCTCCTTGCTAAGGAGGATGTTCATATTGAATATAACGAAGTCTATCATCTCGATTGTGATGAAGCCTTCTATCAGGAAAACTCTCTCATTGCCAAAGCAAAAAGCCCTCAAGTCCCTTGCCACTTAACCCATTTAGGGGATGTGATCGATGCCCTCAAGGTGACCTTTGATTTAGAGACAGACCTTTTAACTCTTGAATTCCCCAAAGGAGAAATTTCTTCACTTTTTTTTCCAGGTCACGAAGACAAAAAGTGCCAATTTGCCTCCAACCTTCTCACATGGCACCCTAAAGAAGAGCTGCTCACAATGCAGGGAGCCATTGCGATTCATGACCCTTCTATAGGCACATTAATCGGAGACAATCTATTTTCTCTTAAGCAATCCACACAACTCGGAAAGAAAGTAATCCAAACGATCGAAACAGAGGGGAAAACACTCCTTGTGGACGGCTCAGGTCAAACATTAACCTCTTATGGCACTCTCAAGCTCGATCGAGAAAACCTGCGGATGAGTTGTACCAGCACTGAAGATCAGCAACTTATCTATGAAAACCAAGAGCTGCGCCTCTATGCAGATACAGCTTCTATTGAGTATGCGCTGGAGCAGATGGAACTCAAACCCCATATTGTCTATCTCCATGGAAATGTTAAAATTTTTTCACATGCTGTAAACCGCCCTTTGCGTAAAGGACTTGCCGATCACATCATTTATGATCCCATGACTCGAGAGACACGCCTCTTAGCAGACCCAGGACATCATGTTCTTTTTTGGGATGATCAAAAAAAACTCACGTTGAGCTCTCCCGAAATCCTCATCTCTATCGATCCCGATTCAGGAGAAGAAACGATTAAAGGAGTGGGGACTGTTCGCTTTACATTTACAGAAGAAGAAGGAAAACGCTTTGAAAGATTCTTACCCCATGATTTTAAAAGTTAAAGACCTGTCAAAATCTTACTCTGGGAAAAAAGTCGTCAATGGCCTCTCCTTTAGCGTGCCAGCAGGAAAAGTTGTCGGGCTGCTTGGTCCCAATGGAGCTGGGAAAACCACTGCCTTTTACATGGCTATTGGGCTGATTCAACCCGATAGTGGAACGGTTTTTTTTGAAGACAATGATATCACATCGAGCCCCGTCCACACACGCGCAAAAATGGGGATGGGATATCTTGCACAAGAGCCCTCGATTTTCAGACAACTCACGGTGGAACAGAACATCCTGTGTATCTTAGAAACCCTTTCCATCTCACGCCAAGAACGGAAACGACGCTTAGAAGAATTGCTTGAAGAACTCCACCTAACGCCTCTCGCCAAGAAAAAAGCTACCACCCTTTCCGGGGGGGAGCGGCGCCGTCTTGAAATCACCCGCGCCTTAGTTACTAAGCCTCGCCTCCTTCTCCTTGACGAACCCTTTGCCAATATCGACCCCCTCACCATTCATGACGTGAAACAAATGATCCGCCACCTCACTTCAAAAAACATTAGTGTTCTCATTACCGATCACAATGCACGCGAAGTGTCTGCCATCGTGGATCATTCCTACCTTATTCAGGAAGGACGCGTCACCCACTCCGGTACCATTGCCGACCTTCTTGCAAGTAAAGACGCACGCTCCACTTACTTTGGGGAAGATTTTGAGCTATAATGCTACTCAGCCCAATGGTCTACTGGGAAAAACATCTCTGTGTCCTCTGTACTCTCGGTGGTTCAAAAATATTTAAAGCGGTAGCTTTTCCAATAAGAAAGAATGCAAATGAGACAGAATTAAGTCAGGAGATAGGCTTTGCAAGCAGTCGCTTTGGCCCGATCCCCCGCAGCCAGGTTGGTAGCAGGGGCGGCAGGTCATTTCTTGGGCAATGACTTGCGCTTCAGGATTACGATAAGGACCCCAGTTTTGATCGCACGTTGGACCAAAGACCACAAATGTTCGCTTTTTGAGCGCGCTGGCAATGTGAAGAGGAACAGAGTCCACGGTGAAAAGGAATGCGCTACGGTCAATGACCGCTCCCAGCTCCTTCAAAGTGATTTTCCCTGAAAGATCCACCACTCCGGGAACCGCTGCAGCAATCTGTCGATTCATCTCCCGTTCTTGGGGATCAGGACTTGCCGTCAAGACAACCGCATCTCCCCGCTCTTGAAGGTACTTAGCCACTGCAATCACAGTCTCCACAGGAAGGGTTTTAAACATCCACCGCGAAACAGGGTGAATCACCACATACGAATCGGGAAGATCTGCTGTCACCTCATAAGCTGACTCAGGAATGTGAAATGTTAAATCACGCTCCTCAGGGGCGGGAAAGAGCCCCAAGCAACGCACAGCATCGAGTTGCTTTTCAACTGTATGGCGCGGACGAGGCGTATGCTTAATCAAATGGGTGTAGCAAGAGGTTTTTCCCTTCATCCCTCCTCCTTGAGGGTCGAACCCTACGGCATACCGCGCCTTAGACACCTTAGCAGCAATCGCTCCACGATCCCCCTCTGTAAGGTTGATCACAAGATCATATCTTTTTTTCCGAATCTTGCGGAGGAGTTGTGCTTCCTGTTTGTACCGCTTCCAGGGAGGCAGTTTTTTCCATCCCTTGTCATAGAGAAGATAATTGGAAATCGCAGGATGCCCCTCGAGCATCGGAAGGGTCTCTGAATAGAGATAGGCATCGATTTTGAGATGGGGATACCGCTTTTTTAGAACCGAAAAAACAGGACTGCTGAGCAAAACATCCCCATGATGCCGCAATTTGGCAACAAGAACGTTTTGGATCGCATGGAAATCAACCTTATGCAAACTTATTGTTTATCCTATATGTGTAATAGACTTCGGGCTCCACTGTAGATCCAGTTAAACACACGTCCTTCAACAGTGGGCTTCAACACAGGAGTATACCCCATCCCCCAATATTCAATAAAGAGAGGCGTTAAGCGGTGACTGACATTCCCCTCTCTAAAATCTTTTGTATAATCCCTTCCGTTCTCCCCATCCAAAAAGGTTTCATGAAACCAAATTCCCCCCTGAAGCGCCACCTCGACACACAAAGCCACCAGCCCATGATAAGCCGCGCGCACCGAAAAATACATCCACTGAATGACATCCCACTCGCGGGTTCCCAGCACCTGCTCATTATTCGATTTATACACAAGCTCCTTGATTTCCATCGGTATGTTTTGCGGAGATTTAAAATGCCATGGATCCTCTGTGGCATTGGAGAAAAAAGCAAGAACAGAGTTTTGAAAAGTCGTCACAAGCCGCCCTTCATAACATTCTCTACAAGTATTTTCATCTGCCTTGTATCGAACGACAGTATGGGCATGATTCGTTCCATTAAAGGCAAAAGCACAGATCACACAGTCAGCCATCTTCTTGCTCCTTATTTGGTTGAGGACCAAGGTTAAACAGTTGAGCCTTTGGCGTCAAGTTGTTTTTTTAATCACGTTGTGTTAACCTTTTTGAACCAAGGAGAACATTTATGACAAAAGAACGCACACTATCGATTATTAAACCCGACGCTGTAGGGAAAAATCACATTGGAGAGATCCTTTCCCGTTTTGAAAAAGGGGGACTCCAAATTATTGCCGCTAAAATGAAGCACCTCAGCCGCGAAGAGGCCGAAGGGTTTTACGCTGTCCACAAAGAGCGCCCTTTCTTTAAAGACCTCGTTGACTTTATGATTTCAGGTCCCGTTTTGATTTCTGTCCTTGAAGGAGAGGGAGCAATCGGGAAAAACCGTGATCTTATGGGAGCAACGAATCCAAAAGAAGCAGCGCCTGGAACCATCCGCGCAGACTTTGCCGATTCCATCGATGCAAATGCTGTTCATGGGTCAGACGGCCCCGATACAGCCAAGACAGAGATCGCTTACTTCTTTAAAAATGACGAAATTCTAGCGCGATAGAATAAATGTGACGGGTCCATCATTGACCAGGTGGACCTGCATTTCCGCACCAAAAGAGCCTGTAGCAACGTTTTCCCTGCCTATCTTTTCCTGCAACTTTTCCACAAAGGTTTCATAGAAAGGAAGGGCGCGATCTCCCGGCATCGTTTGGGTAAACGAAGGACGTCGCCCCCCTTCACAATCCCCATAGAGGGTAAATTGAGACACAACGAGAAGCTTTCCTCTCACATCTTGAACACTCCGGTTCATCTTACCCGCTTCATCTTCAAAGATGCGGAGTCCCACCACTTTTTCAGCAAGCCAGGAAATCTTTTCTGGACCATCCTCTCGATGCACACCAAAAAATAGGAGGAGGCCTTGGGCAATTTCTCCCACAACCTTTTCTGAAACGGTCACGCGAGCCTCTTTTACCCGTTGAATCAATACTTTCATGCAAGCAGTGTATGAAGATTAAAGACGGCTGTCAAGAGCTTCGAGCTCTTCAAGGATGGCGGCTGGAAGGCGATCACCAAAGAGTTTGTAATACTCTCGGAGCCCTTCAACCTCTTTTTTCCATAGAACAGGATCGATTTCAAACAGCTCTTTGGAAGCTTCAAAATTTTTGGGAAGGTAACCGACGGGACTTTCAACCGCTTCTGCAGTCCCTTCGCATCTTTCGAAAATCCATTTTAAAACCTGGATATTTTCCCCAAAACCAGGCCAGAGAAACTTCCCATCTTTTCCCTTACGGAACCAGTTGACATGATAGATCTTGGGCGCTTTTGAACCTAAATACTCCCCCATCTCCAACCAATGTTTAAAATAATCTCCCATGTGATACCCACAAAATGGCAGCATCGCAAAGGGATCATGGCGGAGCGCTCCTATTTTTCCTGCCGCTGCGGCTGTCATTTCAGAGGACAATGAGGTTCCTAAAAAGGTTCCGTGCTGCCACGACAAACTTTCGATAACAAGAGGGACAACGCTTTCCCGTCTTCCTCCAAAGATGATCCCTGAAATGGGCACTCCCTCCACATCTTCAAATGCTGGATCGATGACCGGACATTGTTTAGCAGGTGCAGTAAATCGAGAATTCGGATGAGCGGCTTTTTCTTGAGATTCTGGAGTCCAATCTCTTCCCTTCCAATCGGTTAAATGCGCCGGCGGCACCTCACTCATTCCTTCCCACCACACATCTCCATCGTCTGTGAGAGCAACATTCGTAAAAATAGAGTTTTCTTTCATCGACTCCATGGCATTTGGATTCGAATCATAAGAGGTTCCCGGAGCGACTCCAAAAAAACCATATTCAGGATTGATGGCGTAGAGACGCCC
>JAGROF010000289.1 GCA_020440405.1 Chlamydiia bacterium | reverse complement strand
AAGCCTTCCTCCTCACCTCTAGCGCCTTCGGCTAGTGGATCGTCGAAAGATTTGCCCCTAGAAAAAAATCTACAAAAATCTTAAACAGAGCTTTTACTTGGATAGGTTCTTTTCACAGGGAATTTTAGTGGGCCCTGTTTTCTCCTTGAAATTATCTCTTTCTCTCGGTATAGTGTTAGTTCACACTGGAGAAAATTGTATGACTAGAATCAGTAAGAAAGATCGACTCAAGCGGTGTCCCCGCAAACCGAGCTATGGATCGGTAAAAACAGGCCCTAAAAAGGACAATCTTCCCAAGGGGTTTAAAGAGCATGTAAACGTCTTCACGGGAGAGGCTTCTCAAACCGTGTTTATCCCAAAAGTTAAATAAGGAGTTGAGCCATGTCCCGTCATCCTAGCTATGGAAAATCAAGTAAGTCTGATAAAAAGCGGAATGTCCTCAAGCGTTTTGAGCGGATCGACGTCCTAAAAAAACTAGGACGTTGGAAGGAAGGGGAAAACAAAAAGGTCACCGGTCTTCCTAAGACTCCCGCAATGCAGTGAACATTCTGTTTACCAATCGGCAAAGCGCTCTTTCCATCTCTTCTAATCAGATCGAGCGTCTTGTCCACTCTTTCCTGACGTGGAAAGGGGTTTCTTGTAACGAGGTGAGCGTTCACTTTGTTAATACAGATGAAATTTGCCGCCTACATGATCAATTTTTCAATGATCCCTCCCCTACAGATTGCATTTCCTTTCCGATTGATGCGCCTGGAGACGAAGGGTACACCGTTCTAGGGGAAGTTTTTGTGTGTCCACAAGTCGGCATCGAGTATGCTCCTGACGATCCTTACACCGAAGTCTCTCTATATATTGTCCATGGTCTCCTCCATCTTTTAGGGTTTGATGATCAAAAAGAATCCGACCGCACTATAATGCGGGATGAAGAAAATTCTGCAATGGAGTATCTTAAAAAAAACAAGGCATTACTACATGAACCTATCTAGTATTAAAAGTGCTGTTTCATTCCACACTTTTCGGCATCTTTTTCCTTTCTATTTTGACTCCTTGTCTCATGAACAATGCAGTCAAAATAGAAAGAAAAAACCTGCTCAAAAACTGAAGAAATTAAATCAACCTTTGGATACTAAATAGGTTCATCATGCGTAAAACAGTCTATTCTCTTTTTATCCTACTAACCGTGACCCTATTTGGCGGATCAGCGGAAAATGAATTTTTCCGCGCGTGTCTTGCTGGAGACTATAACAAAGTTCTTGAGCTTTATGAAAAGGAAGGGATCCGCTTGACCTATGCACGGGATAAAGATGGAAACACCCCTCTCCATTTGGCGTGTTGCTCTAAAAAAGGGGGGAACAAGCAGGAAATTGTGCGCTTTTTGCTTGATAAAGGGGTGAATGTCAATGCCTACAACCAATACGAGTCGACCCCTCTCACCATTGCGGTGTCGAATGGGAACTACGAAGCTACAAAACTCCTTCTTGGCGTCAAAGGGATCCGTGTGAATCAAGGGTATCAGCAAAATTTCACGCCCCTTCATTTGGCTGTGGTTTCCCAGGCGATTCCTCTTATCCACCTTCTCTTATCCCATCCAGAAACCAACCCGAACTTTGGAACCTCTGATGGAGCCACTCCCCTCCACTATGCAGCGATGCAAGGGCTCATTGAAGAAGCCAAAATCTTAATCGATGACCCCCGTACAAACATCAATGCGCCTCAGCATGATCCGATCTATGCAGGAGCGACTCCCCTGCACTTTGCTGCCATGCAAGCACAAACAGAAATCGTGGCTCATCTCCTGAGCAAAAAAGGGATTGATGTCCATGCTACTCTGACCCAGGGTACCCATAAGGGATTCACACCCCTCCATTTTGCGGTTCTTAATCCCGATACTGTAAACGTCTTTGAAGTCGTCAAGCTCCTGACCGAATCGGGAGCAGATCCTAAGTTCAAGTGCGAGGCAGGAAAAGCGCCCCTAGATTTAACGGCTGTTTCGATCATCCAAGACGCCCTGAAAAACCATAAAAAGAAGAAAAAATGAACATTCAGTCTCTCTTGCTACCTCTTTTGTTTATTCTTGGAGCAAGTGCGATCACCATGCTCACGAAAGCTCTGCAGATTTTAGGAAGGATTCAGAGCAAGAAAGAGTTTAAGAAAAAACCCCACTACTTCTTTGTCTATACGCTCATCCAAAAACTCTTTTCTCAAGATGCTTGGGACAACCTTTTTTATCTCCTCAGTTTTACAAAGCATCTCCTCCGCCTTCTCTACTCGACAAGCTTTTTGATCTGTCTTCTCTTAAATGTTTTTAACGAAATCGCACCTCACTTTCCCCATATCCTTATTGCTATTGCCATCATCGCTGCGGTAGCCCTTGCCTTCGACTTTTTCTTCCGCTTTGTTGTGGGATATAACCCTTCTCTTTTCCTTCGCATTGTCACCCCTCTCACCTCCTTTTTCCTCCTTCTTTTCTCCCCTATCACGTTTCCCCTTCTCAAGCTGCAGCAATTTCTGTTCCACCCCAAGCAATCTAAACCCCATGGATTTTCTCGAGCGCGTGTCAAAGATAAAATCCTAGAGCTTGCCCATGAGTCTGAGCTCTCCCTCCACCTAGATCCCTTTGACCGACGGACCATTAGCGCAGTGGCCTCAATGCGTGATCGGATCGTCCGGGAAATCATGGTCCCTCGGATCGACATTTTTTCTCTTTCCGTCAACCAAACCGTTCATGAAGCTGCCCAAAAGTTTATTTCGGAAGGGTATTCACGGAT
>JAGROF010000288.1 GCA_020440405.1 Chlamydiia bacterium | reverse complement strand
CCTCCCAAGTTTTGACAATCTCCAGAGGGTGCAAGAAGTAATCACTCCACTTTTCATAGAACAGAATATGCCCAAGCCGCGCTCCCAAAACCGTCGCAATAATGACATACACGGTCAGCTTTTCAGAAAACATCAAAGAGAGTTTTTTGACCTTTTCAGCAGGCCAGCCCGTGACTCGATGTAAATACTGCGCAAACAAGGCCTTGAGCAGATAAAAACCCACAAAAAACCCCACAGCAAAGAGAACCCCATACCAAGCAATGGGATGGCCAATTCCAGGGATTGTAAACGAAATGGGATCGGGATCCCAATAAAACCACTTATGCATTGCATCCGTCCGTTAGTTCATCTATGATAGTACTATACAAAAGCAATATTATGGGACTAAAAATTAAAATATTTTCCCCCGGGAAAACAAAAGAAACGTGGCTACAAACTGCTCTCCTAGAGTACGAAAAACGTCTCAAAGGAACTTTTGAAATCACTTGGGACTTTAATCGCCTCCCTGAAAAAGGTCCTTTTATTTGTTTGGACCCTGGGGGGATGTCTCTATCTTCCGTTGAGTTTTCTACATTTCTCTACCACGCCTTAGAAGAGGAAGGATCGCGCCTCACTTTTGTCATTGGAGGGCCTGAGGGGATTCCTCAAGACATTCTGCAGCAAGCGTCTCAAATCCTCAGTTTTTCAAAAATGACCTTCACACATCAACACATCCGCCTCTTGCTCCTTGAGCAAATCTATCGCGGAATGCAGATCAGGAACAAAGCTCCTTATCATAAATAGCGCGGATATACAGCATCGCCCCATTAATAAGCGCTACTCCAACTGCAAAGTCCACAAACCCTTTGATATCCACAGGAAGGGGAAGGTATTTAAAGGAAACACCTAAAAACGCCATCCCCCCAATGAGGAAGAGGTATCCTTTAGAATAGAGCGCTGTCAAAGGAATCGGAGTGGGAAGGGAGCGGATGCGCCGTACGACACGGATCACAGCCTTTTTCATCATCACGCGCCCTTTGAAGAACCCTAAGACAAGGGCCACACACACTAAAATCGTTGTCGATTGCTCAGGGCTTTTTGCAAAAAGGTCAATGCATTTAAGAAGAGAAAAACCAGAAATGCCTCCAGATAAGTGTGCATTCCCTGCAAGCACAAGATAGTTGATCCCTTTAGTCAGGAGAAGAATTCCAATTCCAAGCCAAAGGAGTCCAGAAAAAAGAATTGCCGTGCGATAGCCGAGTCTCATAAAAATCCTTTAAAAAAAGTCTTTGCTTGTTATAAGAATAGATAAGTCTAGAAATATTTTCAAATCCCCGAACGTGATGGGATTGCCTTAATACCTTAAGTTGGAGACCTAGAATGAATATCTCTTTAGCCTTTATCCGAATCTTTTTCACGATTATTTCTATCTTTTTCATGACAACCTATATGTTGTCACGCCCAGAAGGATTATTGGCCACAAATGCGCTCATCGGGATCTTAATTGGATTTGTCTTTAGTCTTCTTTTAATTGGCTTTGATTCCCTTTTCCGAAAATTTAATCTCCGTTCCTTTAATATCGCTGTTGTAGGGTTGTTTATCGGATATCTCATGGGGCAAGCCCTTGTATTGATCTTTGATGCTATTTTAGATCTCAGCTCGATTTCTCTTGTGTTGACACCTCAAGCCCTTGAAATTATCAAAATTGCCCTCTTCCTGTTTGGAACCTATCTGGGCTCAATCATGACGCTGCGCGCTTCAGACGAACTCTATATTAGCATCCCCTTCGTGAAGTTTGCTCCCACAGCACAAAAAAAGCGGGACCTTTTAATCGACTCTTCTGTCCTGTCAGATGCCCGAATCATCGATCTATGCTCAACAGGGATTGTCGATCAACACCTAGTGATTCCTCGTTTCATTATCAAGGAGCTTTACGCACAGACTGAAACAGGGGATGAAGTGACAAAAACAAAATCAAGACGGTGTCTTGAAGTCATCAAGAAGATGGAGCAACTCCCTCACTTAGGACTCCGATTCAACGATACCGATTTTCCTGAGGTTAAAGATACCACCAGCAAGTTTATCCGTTTAGCACGTCTCATTGATGGAAATATTTTGACCGCAGATATCAGCCGCGTCCAAATGGCTTCGATCGAAGGGGTGCAAATCATCAACCTCCATTCCCTTTCCAATGCCTTGAAGCCTCTGATGGAAACAGGAGAAATGATCAAGATCAAAGTCCAACGCTATGGAAAAGAGCCACGCCAAGGGGTCGGATACCTCGATGATGGCACCATGGTTGTCATCAACGGAGGCGGCAGCTTCATTGGAGAAGTCATTGATGCACAAGTTCTTTCCGTAAAACACACCTCTTCTGGTAGAATGATCTTCTGTAATGCCTTAGAGGCAGGACTCGAAGAGCAAAACGAG
>JAGROF010000287.1 GCA_020440405.1 Chlamydiia bacterium | reverse complement strand
AAAACAAGTTATAGTTCAGTTATTAAACCTCACCAAGATAGAGTTTTTAATGCAGTTTCAAACTACAAAGAGAGTCAAAACCCTCTAGCTCTTAGAGACATCAGTAAAGAATCCGTCACAACTAGCTTACTTTCTCGCAATCCACAAGTCAATGGACGTGAAATTGCTAAACACATTCAAAACCTTTTTGTCGAGCGCGGAGATGGAAAAGGATACCTTGCGACAAAAACAACAGAGGAACTTGCAACTTTCCGTAGCGGTCTAGTGAAAATTATTGCAAACGATATAGCCTCTAGAGACGCTCTTGCCCCTCACTTAGAATTGGTGAATCAGGTAGGACAAAGCCGCATTGCTCAAGAAGCTGCACGATCTGCTCCTAGAAATGAATCAAGCCATTCTCACCGTTCTGCAGCTGCCGCCGCTCGCGTCACTGTTGATCACCGCACCCCAGTTGTAGCGTCTTCTTCAAAAAGAACCCTTTCTAAAGACGAGATGGTTGGAAAAAGACTCCGATGGGCTCAGCATGAAGCAAGAAAAAATGGTAAAGAGTTTAGTGAATCTGATCTTCAAAAGCTCACTGTCCATGCGAAAGTGCAAGAAAGCGACAGCGAGTTTAAAAAGATCGTACGTAATGTCTTGCAAATCGCTGCTCACGAAGAAAAATAATCATCACCGATATTGTTATCGGATGACAAAAATGCGTACCCAGTGGGTGCGCATTTTTTTTAATAGGATTTAGCGAAGAGGACCCGCTTAGGGCTGGGCTTCCCGGTAAAGGGGCAGGTGCCGGCTTTTTGAGGGCCATCCATCGGGATGCAGCGGATGGTGACACTGAGGTCTTTTTGAACCTGTTCTTCAACAGCGGGATCGCCGGACCAGTGGCAGCTAGCAAAACCCGCTTCTTTCTCAAAGTAAGCATAAAAATCTTCTTTAGAATTGATCTCTTTCACCCGGCTATCGCGAAAGGCTTTGGCTTTTTCATAGAGGTCTTTTTGGATGGCTTCGAGCTGGTCGACAACTGTTTTAAGGAGCTCTTCTTCAGACTGTTTTTCAAAGTCTTTATGCCCACGGTTTCTCTTGGCGATGGAGAGTTGATTGTGCTCGAGTTCACGGGGCCCTACTTCGATGCGGATAGGAACACCTTTTTTGATCCACGACCATACTTTTTCGCCGCTTCGGATGTCTCGATCGTCTAAATGGACGGTCAGAGGGTCTTCGCAGTAGCGGATCGCTTCGAGCTTCTTTTTCAACTCGCGGCAGTAGGTTAATACCTTCTCCTTTGCTTCAGGCTTATGGATGAGCGGAAGGATGACCACTTGCGCTGAAGCAATCCGTGGTGGAAGGACAAGGCCATCGTCATCTCCATGGACCATAATCAGCCCCCCGATCATGCGGGTAGTGACCCCCCAAGAGGTGGTCCAAACTGGGACCTGATTCCCCTCTTGATCTTGAAAGGTAATGTCTTGCGCCTTCGAAAAGTTTTGTCCCAAGAAGTGGGAGGTTCCCCCTTGGAGGGCCTTTCCATCTTGCATCATCATTTCAAAGGTATAGGTTGCTACAGCGCCAGGAAACCTTTCGCTCTCTGTTTTTTCCCCTTTAAAGACGGGGATCGCGAGCTTATTCTCAACGAAACCAACATAGATCTCGAGCATGCGGAGGGTTTCTTCCCGTGCTTCGGCTTCAGTCGCATGAGCAGTATGTCCCTCTTGCCACAGAAATTCTGCGGTTCGTAAAAAGAGGCGGGTCCGCATCTCCCAACGCACAACATTGGCCCATTGGTTGATCAATAAAGGCAGGTCACGATGGGATTCGATCCACTTAGAAAACATCTCTCCAATAATCATTTCAGAAGTAGGGCGCACAATGAGAGGTTCTTCTAACTCTCCCCCAGGGACAAGCTTTCCTCCTTCTCCTTGCACCAACCGGTGGTGGGTCACAACAGCACATTCTTTAGCAAACCCTTCGACGTGCTGCGCTTCTTTTTCTAGGTAACTCAATGGAATAAACAGCGGAAAGTAAGCGTTTTGGTGCCCCGTCTCTTTAAAGCGACGGTCTAGAAAGCGTTGCATATTTTCCCACAAGGCATAGCCCCAGGGTTTGATGACCATACACCCTCGAACCGGAGAGTGCTCGGCGAGCTCAGCGACTTTGATCACTTGTTGATACCATTCAGGATAATCTTGGTCCCGGGTTGGATTCACCGCAGTCTTCGGCTTATTCATGAGTGAGTTCCTTTTGCAGTTGGTGTTTTAACGTTTCGCGCACCTCTTGAAGGTCTTTGACTGTCCAGTCCTGCCTTAAAATCGAAAAGGTATGGGAGAGCATGGCCTCTTTTACTTGGGTACCCGGAAGGAGGAGAGTGTTTAAAAAATCTTCTTTAGGGAGGGCAATGGCAATACTCCCTTGATGGAGGTACCCTTGTTTTTGCCGCCTTTGGGCAGCTCCAGCAACTTTCCGCCCCTCAAGCATCACATCGTAAATCGTGGGCTTTGCCATGCAGAAGTGACGACAGTGCTCATCGAGAGGGGTGGGGTCTTCTGGGAGAAGAGAGGGGGCTGATTCAAAAAAAGTCTTTACTCCCCTTTTAACCGCACTATTGATAAAATCATAATTGTCCAGTGTGTTAAGTGAGAAATGTGGGAATCCAGCAGGGACTAAAACCGAAAAGGCTAAGTCACTGACATGGAAGACAATCCCTCCACCTGTAGGACGGCGTGCTAGAGAAAGACCTCTCTGCTTTGCAGCCTCAAGGTCAAGAAACTTGCCTGGGTCGAGAAAGTAGCCATAGGTTGCCGCATCCCCCTCCCACTCGTAAAAGTGGAGGATGGGTGCATCATCGGGCTGCATCTTCTCGAGGAGTTCCCGGTCGATGTCCATGTTTTCTTGAGCTGGACGTTTACCTGTATCTAAA
>JAGROF010000286.1 GCA_020440405.1 Chlamydiia bacterium | reverse complement strand
AATAAACCCTTTAATACTGGATAGGGTCATGGAACTACACGGTTTAGGCGGCCCTCCCGTAGGAGCTCCCCCTTCATGGGGTCAAAAATATTTTGAAGCCCTCGAGCGCGTTGCTGTTTGGGTGGCTCAAAATTTTCGAGCTGTGATGGATTATGCCTTTCCAGAACCCACTGTGGTTCTTCCTGAAATCGTTGTGATCCATCCCGCTGCTCGCATTCCTGAAGAGAAGCGTCCGATTTCTTGGGATGCAGAGAAATTTTTAGAAGCATTTGAGGTGGATAATCTTGACCATAACCTTATGATTCTTTTGCAGGCAACCGAGTGCCAGTTGGAGGAACCCTCTGCATACCCCAAGCGGTATATCGATTTCCTTAGGGAGATGCAGGGAAAAGTTCCTGGTTTTGCAGCAGCGATTGAAGAGGCAGTTGATAAGATTCATGCGCCCGATGAAGAAAAGGGGCTCTATGAGCGTAGTGATCTCTCTGCCCATTGGATCTTCGATGCCATTATCACCTTGCAACTGCGCGAGCTTCTCCCAACTCTTAAGGGAATGGAGCAACAGCCGCAGCTGGAAGCGCTTCGCGATTTGATTCCTCCCCATATCGAAGATAACCGGACGGAAAACCGTGTTCGGGCTCGGGTTTGGCATGCGCTATGCCAAATGCAAGGACTCGATCTTATCTTAGGGGTCAGGTTAAAAATCTATGATTCTAAGATCACCCCTCCTGCCACAAAATATCTCAAGTCAGATTCCTTAGACCTTGCCCTCTTGCGCCGGGCTGTTCTTGAAACCCTCGCCAATTAATCACGAGGTTGTTATCCTGCTCATATGAGCAAACTATTCTCTTTTTTTAAGTCGAAGGAAGGCTCTCTCCCGGAGTTTTCTGAAAGGGCGGATGCGCTCCGTCCCACTCTTTCCTCAATGAGCTCTGAGCAGCTCTTGAAGGTGCTTATCGAAGTCTCAAAAGTTTGGACATACGACTATGAAGAGCGAAAACCCTTCATGCAAGAGCTCTTTGATCGCTTGCCGCAAAAAATGCAGGTGTCACTCATCGCCTGTCTCACCGATTGCCTTCCTGGGCGCGAAGTCAGCCGCGACATTCCTCTTGCCCTGAGCCAAGTCAAAAAAGAAAAGCTCGTCGAGATGACTTCATCATTTGCTTTATAATTCCTTTATAATTAAAATATCTCCTTAACAAACCTTAAGGAGGTTCAAGATGGAAAGAGTAGAAAGAAGATTAAGTCATGAAGATGTTCTTCATCCTGTTGTTAGGGAGGGAAAAGCTGATCTCGAAGTCAAAGAAGAGAAGGTAGAAGAGGGCGTTTATGAGCAGCGAGAAGGAGAGGCGTCAACAGTTTCTTACTCTTCTGGAGGAACATTTTTAGATATGGCTTGGAATGTAGGGGTAGGGCTTTGGCGCATGGCTTTTGACAGCGGGGCAGACCGGCGAGAGCAGGTGCAGGAGCGGATGGATACCAAAAAGTATTCGGTGGCGCAAACTTTGGCGAATGTCTTGAAGCCAGTAGATGTCGGGTGTGCCGTGGGTGGAACAGCTGAGCTTTTAGCGCCCTATTTTAGAGAAGGAAAGCCTTTTGAGATCTATCTTCCAAGAGGGTGTGGGTTAGATGAGTTTGCAATTGGACTAGAGAATCCCCAGCTTACCCATAATGCAGTGCGGATTGGGATTTACCGAGATTTTCTTCACACGTTCTCAGATAATTTGCGAGATGATTTGCTTCCTTTGATGGGAAGCCAAAGTGTGCCACTGGAACAAAAGGTCCTTGAGCTGCATCGTTTGGTACATCTAGAGGATCAGAAAGAGTGCGAATCGACCGTGGTGGTTGCTTTTATCACCTGCTTTGACAAGCTATCGGTTGAAGAACAAAACAGAATTCTAGAAGGGCACTATCAAGAGGC
This sequence comes from Chlamydiia bacterium, assembly GCA_020440405.1. Lineage (GTDB taxonomy): Bacteria > Chlamydiota > Chlamydiia > Chlamydiales > Simkaniaceae > Neptunichlamydia. The sequence continues at coordinate 391 of JAGROF010000286.1, read as the reverse complement.
AGAAAAGCCACTGGGAGCATTGCGGTCTTCAGAAAATGTAGACTACATCAAAGACACACTACTTCCTGGTTTTCTAGGGAAAGCGGAGCGTGTGGATCTCGATTGGGCTTGCCTGCAAAGGATGCAGCATTACCAAGGGTTGAATCAGCCGGGAGCGACTCAAAGCTTCTATCAAAGCTTGAGCCCGGCAACCAAAAGCAAGCTAGTGGATCAGGAAGTCATTGCCCAAGAGCGTAAATCTAAAGACAGCCGTCCTATCCCTGGACAGGCAGGATACACTTACTTTAATAAGACTCCTGTGGGGGCTGTGGCAAAGAAGGCGTTAAATGCCCTGATTGCGGGAGGAAAAGAGGATCTATTAGCATAATTTTTTTTAAAACCCCTATGGCGC
>JAGROF010000285.1 GCA_020440405.1 Chlamydiia bacterium | reverse complement strand
TCAATTTTTGAAGAAGGAATTTGTCCCAACTTGATTGTGGCAAGGCGGAGGTAGTTTGAATTCTCCGGAGATAGCGAATTGTTGCTCCACACATCTGCCATCATTTCTTTCAGCGTTTGCGTGCGACTTGCAAGCTCTTCCTGGGAATCATACTCTCCTTCGGCAAGGGCAGAAGCCTCTTCATAAATCGCATCCACCATATGATTGATATTCAATGCGTGAGCACGTCCGCAGAGAGTTTGAAATTTATGTTGAGTCTCTTGGGGAAGTGCCTGAACGTCGATGCGGTTAATCCGATCGATCATATGAAAAAGGTCTTTGCGACTATACGTTTCTTGGCTGTGAATGACAGTATAAAGGTGATCGATTTCACCAGATGTCCGCTCTATTGCAAAAAGAGAACTTGCATCAACAACATGATTTGAAACTTCTTGAAGTGCCATATATACCTACTCATTTTAGGAGTGTTTATTAACTATGCGTTAATATCCCACCTACCCTTATTATACTAAATGTCTCATTCCTAGACAATTCATAATCATTTCTTTCTCATATATAAAAACGTTGAATAGTGCAAAGATTAAAATATTTGCTATGTTATTTTTTGGATGAGAAGCAATGAAGGGGCTCGAGAGCGGTTGAGCGCTTCATGATGGGAAACCTGAAATTTTTTCGGGTCAAGAGCGGCGGCCCATCCCAAAAGAGTAGATTTTTCTTTAAGCCCTTCAGGATGACCAGGATAAAGCATGCAACTCAACAGCCCGCCAGGCTGGAGAAGCTTTAGCCCTTTTTCGAAGCTTAAAAGAGTTGTTTGGACTTTGGTTGTAAGGGACTTATCTCCTCCAGGAAGATAGCCTAAATTGTAGACGATAAGAGCAACAGGTTCCTGAATCGGAGAAAATAGGCTATGGCACTCCAAGTAGTAAGAAATATTTTTAATTTTTCCCACCCGGTTTTGCGTTGCTTTTAGCGCCGCTTCTTGGATATCAAAGACAAAAAGATGTCCCAAATTCAGCTTTGCTAAAGCCTCTGTATCGTACCCATTTCCACAGGTCGCATCGATGGCGAGATCTCCCGGCTTAAGATGCGTTTTCCAAATTTGATGAGCAAGGGGAAGAAACATTGCGTCCTATTGCAAAAAGTTATACTTTATAAATCATGATAGCAGAGACCGACGTTTTAATCATAGGAGGAGGGATTGCAGGGTGTGTTGCAGCGCTAGAGCTTGCAAAGCAGGGGATTCGGGTGACAGTCATCTCCGCTGGATCTGCCAACTCTTTTCGGGCGCAAGGAGGCATCGCTTACCGAGCCCCTAACGAGCCGTCTCACCTTTTCAAAGAAGATATTTTGAAAGCCGGAGCCGGGCTCTGTAATGAGAAAGCGGTCGACCAATTGGTTGCACAAGGGCCTCAAGCTGTTGACGAATTGCTTCAAGAAATCCCCTTTGAAGTGGATGAAACAGGAGCCTGGAAGCTAACGCAGGAAGGAGCCCATTCAGTGCCACGTATTCTCTTTCATGGAGACCAAACTGGAAAGGTTATTATGGAAGGGCTCGAGCAAAAAATGCATGCTTATCCCGCCATCACATTTTTAGACGCTCATAGTGCTGTCGATCTTATCACACTTTCCCACCACTCCAAAGCCATCCCCGATCTCTATGAACCCCCCACGTGCGTGGGAGCTTATGCTTTAAATCACCACACTCAAGAGGTCAATGTTTTTTTCGCCCAAGAAACCATTCTAGCAACAGGTGGAGTTGGGGAATGTTATCTCCATACGACAAATAGCAAAGAAGCGCGAGGAG
>JAGROF010000284.1 GCA_020440405.1 Chlamydiia bacterium | reverse complement strand
ATTGGCCAGTGAGGTAATATCCTGTGGTTATGAAAAGCGAACGGTTGAAAAAGTTAGAACTTGAGCTCCAAGATTTAGAACAATGGATGAACTTAGGCCTTGTCCCTAAGAAGGATATCGAAAAACATAAGGGAGAAATCGACTCGCTCAAAAAGCGGGTAGAAGAAGAAAAAGCGCGCCTGCAAAGTCTTAAAGAAAATGGCGAAGCGGAAGAATATACCGTGCCTAAACGAAATGCTGGGCAACTCTCTGCCTATCAAGAACCTCATACTCTTCCTGGTGTCGATATGGATGAAGGGGGGGGCGGCAGCATGACTGATACGGGGGTTGAAAATGATTCCCCAACAAGTTTTGAAACCGAAAGCGGTACCATCCTAGATGATGAGGAAGGAGCCACCACAATCACCGATGATGAGGAAGATCCCTTTAGTGATAAGAACCGATGGCGCCGCGGCATCCTAGAAGATCCTGACGCCGACTCGTGGTGATCTCACTCTACTTTCACTTCCCCTTTTGCACCCGCAAGTGTCCCTACTGTCATTTTTACGTCATCCCTAACCGTAATCAAGAGCCTTTTATCAAAGCACTGATCAAGGAGTGGGAACTCCGCCTTCCTTGGATTGAAAATCGTCCGCTTACCTCGCTCTATTTTGGAGGAGGGACCCCTTCCCTGTGTGTCGAGGGGATCCGACAGATTCTTAAACGGACGCATGCTCCTGAGATCACTGTTGAGACCAACCCCGAAGATGTTACCCCTGAGCTGATGAAAACACTCCATGGACTTGGAGTAAACCGGATCAGCATTGGGGTTCAAACCTTAAGCAATCCTCTTCTTAAACACCTTGGAAGAACGCACACGGCGCAGCAAGCCATGGATGCTGCGTACATCACTCAAGAGGCCGGCATCGAAAACATCTCGATCGACCTCATGTATGAACTCCCCCACCAGACATTAGAGATGTGGCAAGACACCGTCAAAACGGCAGCAGCCCTCCCGATTACCCATCTTTCCCTCTACAACCTCACCATTGAGCCCCACACCCTTTTTAAAAAGAAAGAAGAAATGCTCCGTCCCCACCTTCCCGATGAGGAAACATGCGCGGCGATGTTGGAGTTTGCTTGCAATTATTTTGAGTCCCAAGGATTGCATCGCTATGAGATTTCAGCCTTTGCTCGAAAAAACCATGTCTCGATCCATAATACAGGATATTGGACAGGAAGAGAGTTTATCGGGTATGGGCCTTCCGCTTTTAGTTACTGGGAAGGAAAACGATTTCGAAATGTCTGCCACCAAAACCGCTACCTCAAAGCCCTTGAAGGCGGAAAATTCCCTGTCGACTTTGAGGAAAGGCTCCCCTTTCCTGCAAGCCTTCATGAGCAGATTGCGATTGGCCTACGGATGCTAGAAGGGATTTCCTTAAACAATCTCCCTCAAGAAACTCAAGACCGGTTAGCAGATCTCGACCATCAAGGATGGATTGTGTATCGGGGCAATCATGCGCGACTCACCGAGCGCGGGCGCCTGTTCTATGATACGGTGGCCGAGCAGATAATTGACGAATGAAGGATTTTCCAAGTAGCTACTGGCATTGTGCCCTCCTTCCCCAATCTCAACACGTTCTCCATGAGGCCCGACAACGGGTGCGACATAATTCGATACAGGATCATCGGTATGCGCAAAGTTGACAACCGTTTTTGCTAAAGATTCAGGTATGCGCACCATTCCACCCATGCCGATGACATGGATGCGTCCTCGGTAGTCTTGAAGCTCCGATAAAGCTTGCAGCCCCACATGAGTCCCTTGGCTATGGAAAATTAAAAGAATGTCCTGCTGCGGATTGGCATCGAGATAGGCTTGAACACGTCCTACAAGGGTTTGGGCACAGGACCCTTTAGTTTCCTGAATTCCCATCCAGATTTTTAAAGCACGGTGCAAAGAGTCGAGCCCTTGATCACGCGTCTTTGTATCTTTAGAATTAAATGCATACCAAGCTAGGCGGGCGACTCCCGTGAGGAGGTGAGACCCCAAATCTCCTGCCACCTCTACCGAAGTACTTCCATTATGCATCACTTCCGTGTTGACACCTGTCAGCCGATGAATCTGCTCAGCTGTTTCCGCCGCTTGGCGTGGATTGGTTAAAATCCCATTCGTGTAAATTATTTTGCTAACAGTCATGCCATCCCCACTACTTGTCAGAAAGATGATACAAAATCTTACGATTTTTTACCACGTACAATGAAGACCGCAGGCACTTTTCCTAAAGTCGGAAAGTCTTGGCGCCACTTGAGGATTTTTCCTGTTCTAACCCCTTGATTGGGAAGGGTTAGATTCCAAGACACCGAGAGCTCTGTTTCGTCTTGAAGATGGGCAACAAATTTTTTGAGAAGGGCATCCGATCGGTAAGGAGCTTCAATCCACACATGCGTGTGGTCTTTGGGAAGGGTGCGCAGCCGCTCCCTCAGCGCTTCCTCCTGACGTGGAGGATATCCATGAAACGTAAAGTTTTGCGCCGAAAGACCTGAAAGTTGGAGGGCATAGACAATCGAAGAGGGGCCCGGAAAGGTTTCAACAGGGATGTTTAAGCTCCGAAGGCGGCGGACTAAGCGAGCTCCAGGGTCAGCCATCACAGGAAGCCCTGCATCTGAAATGAGCCCCCAGGTCTCTCCTTTTTGCAGGGGCCCTAGAAGTTCATCGATCGACTCTGTATGTTCATTGAGAAGGCGAATAGGAATATCACGAAACCGAGAG
>JAGROF010000283.1 GCA_020440405.1 Chlamydiia bacterium | reverse complement strand
GAAATGCTCAAGATGATTGTGACGAATGAAGGGGTTCTTGCTTTGGGGGTGGAAGAAAATGGAATCGAATCCTGTGAAGCCCTTCTGTTAGCGCGCCATTACATGCACAAGCGCTTATATCAGTATTCAAGTGTGAAAGCTTATGCCTTTCATCTCGCACGCTTTATGGAAGCGATTTATTATGATTTAGGGGAGGATCTTGAGCGGTATATTTCAATGACAGATAATGAAGTGTTAGCCGACCTAAATGCTGCCTCGCAAGATGAAAAGCATCCGGGACACTTCGATGCCAAGTGCTTATATTTGCGGCAGTATCGCTATCGAGCCATTGCTCTTTCCTCTCCTCCCGAAGAGAAAGAGCTGCTTGAGATCAAAGAGAAATTGGGCATTCCCGATGAAGAGATGGCTTGGGAAATCAGCAAAAAGGGAAGTCGACGATTAGGAATGAATTTCCCTGTTCTCAAACAAGATGGAACGGTCGATGTGGGAGACAATTTATCAGAAATTTCAGTACCTCCTAAGGAGAGAAGTTGGGTGTATATCGCTCCACGCTTTGAAGAAGAGGTGCGTAAAATGCTTAACCATGTGGATGTATTAGGATGAAAAAGTGGATCGTGTGGGGGATTTTTTTGGGGCTAACGGTTTGTGGGTTTGCAAATGACTGCACAGCTCCCCCTGTTGCTATTCCTGAGGCGACCCCTGAAGCAATGGCATTTTATCGGAGTGGAAACGTTCTTTACATTGTGCAGCTCTTATGGTCTTTGGTGGTCCCAGCCCTCATTGTTTTCACCCGTTTTGGCATGTGTCTGCGGAATTTTTGCACACGCATCACGAAAATTTGGTTTTGGAATGTGACCCTTTTTGCCCTTTTCTTTCTCTTGATTACGACGCTCTTGTCCATGCCTTTGGACTACTATAGTGAATACGTGCGTCTCCATGACTATGGCCTTTCTAATCAGACCTTTAGTCGATGGTTAAACCACTACTTAACTGGAACAGGAGTCACAACGGTTTTAGCGATCATCTTGGTTTGGATCGTTTATGGGATCATTCGAAAAAGTCCTAAGCGCTGGTGGCTCTATTTTGGTCTTTTAAACTTCCCTTTAGCGATCGTTCTGGTCTTTATCCAGCCCATTTGGATTGCACCCTTGTTTAACGACTTTGGCCCAATGAAAAATAAGGAACTGGAGCATAAAATTCTGAGCCTTGCCTCACAGGCAGGGATTGAGGGGAGCCGGGTTTATGAGGTCGATATGAGTGCCGACACTAAACAAGTCAATGCGTATGTCACCGGAATTGGATCAAGCAAACGGATTGTGATCTGGGATACCGCGATTAAAAGTCTTTCAGAAGATGAGCTTCTCTTTGTGGTGGGGCATGAGATGGGGCACTATGTTCTGCACCACCTATGGTGGGGGATTTTGGTGTATACCTTAATCACCTTAGTCACGCTTTTCCTTGTCCATGTGACGATTGTGCCGTTAATCCGCAAGTGGGGACAGTGGATGGGTTTTACGGAGCTCAGAGATATCGCTTCGCTCCCTTTCTTGATTCTAATCTATAGCGTTTATTCTTTTTTATTGGCTCCTGTGGGGAACCTCTTTTCTCGCAGCATCGAGCATAACGCCGATACATTTGGGCTCGAACTGACCCGCTTGAATCACGCAGCGGCGACGGGATTTGTTAAGCTGACAAGCACCAATCTTTCGAATCCTTGGCCGGGGCCTATTTTCGTTTTCTTCCGCTCTTCGCACCCTCCGATAGGGGAGCGTATGACTTATTTTAATACGTATAAGCCCTGGTGCCATGGGCAGCCTCTAAAATATGGAAGATTTTTTAAGCCAGAAAGTGGTATGATATCTTACTATGATTCTGAAAAAGATTTTTTCACAAATTCGAGGTGAGAAGGAAAAGCTCTTTCTTTTTTTCGCGATGCTCTGTGGTTTTTTCATCACAGCAGAGTATGCGATTACAAAGCCGACGAGCAACTCTATTTTCCTAGCTCACTACAGCGTAAAGCTCTATCCGTATGCGTGGCTTTTAACCGTTCCCCTTAACCTTCTTGTGGTGACGCTGTATAACCGCTTTTTGCCCCGTTTTGGCTGTTTTAAGATGTTTTTGTGCACCACGCTTGCTACCATGGGGATGAATGTCTTTTGTGGGGAGTTTGTGCAAAAATTTCCCCCTCTTTCCTTTTTCCTTTATGTCTGGAAAGATATCTATGTGCTTTTGATGTTCCAGCAAGTATGGTCGGTGATTCATACGAAAATGGAGATAAAAAAGGCCAAGTACCTCTATGGGATCATTTTTGGGGTCAGTGGGGTTGGAGCGATTTTTGGGAGCCTTGTTCCTAGCTTCTTTGCGGTAAAGGTGGGGTCGGAGCATCTTCTGATGATGACGGTTCCTCTCTATCTTCTCTTTATTGCTGTCTACTATCAAATGCTAAAAAGAAGTGAGGTGGAGGGAAGTACTTCCTTGCAGATTCAAGGAGTGGAAGGAGGCGTCCAACTCATTCGCAGTTCAGCGACTTTAAAGTTCATCTTGTTGATTGTTGTTTTGATGCAGCTCTCTTCTACGGTGATGGATTACCAGTTCAACACCTTTTTGCAGGAGCGGTATCCTCTGCAAGATGAGAGGACGCAATTCTATGGACGTCTGTGGGGAATGATTAACACGTGCAAGTTGTGCCTTCAATTTTTTGCGACCTTTTTACTCTTAAAGCTTTTGGGACTCAGGCGGAGTCACTTTGTGGTTCCAGGGATCCTTTTAGGCAATGCGATCTTAACCCTAGTACAACCGACCTTTGGACTAATTACTTATGGTTTTAGTGTGATCAAAACCTTTGATTACTCGATCTTTAACATCATTAAGGAAATGCTCTATGTTCCTTTAAAAACCAGTGAAAAGTTTAAAGCTAAAGCCATTATCGATGTGTTTGCTTATCGGTCAGCCAAAGCTCTAGCTTCGGTTTTTGTCATTGGAATGCAGGTACTGTCTCCTGATAAACTTCCCTATGCTTACTCTTGGGGACCCCTCACCCTTTTTGCCGTTTGGATTCTTGCTGTTTTCTTTTATCTCCGTCGCCCTGAAGAACAAAAACTCCTTGAAGCTTGAGCAGCAAGAGAGTATAGTTGGACTCTATAGCTGAATTAGTTTAAAATA
>JAGROF010000282.1 GCA_020440405.1 Chlamydiia bacterium | reverse complement strand
CGTCCTTCTTTTTTTTTTTTTTATTCTTTGGGGAAACTTTGAAAAGAGTATTGGTGATGCAGTAGCAAATTATAGAAAAGAACATGATATTGTAGGGATTGCTGTTATGGCAATTGGGCGGGAAAACCATCAAAAATCCCAGCACATCATTACTCAAGGAGATCTTTCGCTCAAGTCACCAATTCCTGTGAACGCTTACACAGAATTTCGTCTGGGCCCTTTAACACAGATTGTTACAGCAGGGGCGCTTGCTTACCTGATCCAAGAGGGGCAAGTGAGTCTCAACGATCCCGTCTCTAAATTTCTTCCTAAATCGATGAAGCTTCCAACCTATCAGGGAAAAGAAATCACCTTAGGGGATTTGGCTACCCATACTTCAGGTCTCCCAGACATGCCCTACTCCCTCACGAGCCGTTCCTCATTTAGCGTTAGCCAAATGTACAGGTTTCTTTCAAAGTATGAGCTTCCACGTGCTCCTGGAACAAAGTACGAGTACTCAAACTTTGGATATGCCTTTCTCTCAAATATCTAGTCTCGCATTGCAAAGCGATCCTATCCCGACCTTGCTGCTCAATTAATTATGCATCCTTTAGGGCTTAAAGATACGGTATTTACTCTTTCCCCTGAGCAGAAGAAAAGGGTCGCAACAGGCTATGAGGAAGGACGTGGAATCTCGCCTTTCCTGAGTGAAAAGATCTATTCTATTTTCATTGGGTCAGGGGGACTCTACTCCACCGCTAAAGATATGTTCACCTTTCTTTCCTTTAATATCGTGAAGGATATGACGAGCTTGAATGCCATCCTTCCGATTATTCAGACGTCTTACCACTCCTTCAAAGAGTTTGACATGGGGCTAGGGTGGAAAATTTCTAGCTTTCCGAACCGTTTAAAAAACTTCTTCCATCTCAGTGGGACATTGTTCGGGTTTGGAATGTATATGGGAATGATCCCAGATCAAGAAATCGGGGTGGTTGTTCTTATGAACAACGGAGACCACGATCCCGAAGATTTGGGTAAAGAAATCCTAAGAATATTGAGCACTCTATGAAAGTCTATGTTACGCGGAAACTTCCTGATATCGCGGAAAAAATGCTAAAAGAGCACTTTGAGGTGGGAGTACACGATGAAAACCATGTCCTGCCTCGCGAAAAGCTTATTGAAGTTGTCAAACACTATGATGGAATCCTCTCTACCATGCCCGATTGTCTTGACCGGGAGGTGCTTTCTCATGCAGGCCTTCTTAAAGTCATCGCGAACTATGCCGCAGGTCTTGATAACATTGACCTTAAAGCTGCAGAAGAAAAAGGGATTCAGGTCTTTAATCTTCCTGATGAAGGGACCAATAGCACAGCTGATATGACTTGGGCCCTTTTCATGGCCTTTATTCGTCGGATTCCTCAAGGGGATCAGTTTGTGCGTTCGGGGCAATGGGGCTGTTGGGACCCATGGATTGGCTTGGGTGAAGAGCTGGCAGGAAAGACCTACGGAGTTGTCGGATATGGGCGTATTGGGCAAGCGGTGGCGCAAAGAGCCCTGGGGTTTGATCTCAATGTTGTGGTGTACCACCGCTCTCAAAAAATACTGGAAGATCCTCGGATGAAACAGAATCCCTGGGAAGAGTTTTTGGCATCTGTCGATTATTTTTCCCTTCACACTCCTTTGACCCCAGAGACTCGAAACCTCATTAATGCTGCAACCATTGCGCGCATGAAGAAAAAACCTTTGCTGATTAATATGGCGCGAGGGCCTGTTGTGAATACAGAAGATCTCATCGCAGCGCTTAAAAAAGGGGATCTTCGTGGAGCAGCACTAGATGTGACAGATCCCGAACCCCTTCCTGGAGACCACCCTTTAATCCGCGCTCCCAACTGCCTGTTTGCGCCTCACGTAGGGACAGGCACCATTGATTGCCGCGTTCATTCGGCCCAGTCTGCTGCTCAAAACTTGATCCAAGGCCTTCTAAAAACAAGAAACATATAAACCGAGTGAGGCACTATTAATCATTGATTTCTCCTTTGTATCTGGAAAGTAAGCGGTAATTAACTGATTTAGGATTAGAAGTTAATATTCTTCGGGATGGTGGGTATGCAGGCTTATACACTAGCTGAATCCTTTAATCTGAAGTTGGATCTGTTTGAATTGATTGATCCCTTTTATTTTCCCAGGGTGTGCCCTGGGGTCTCTCCCTTAAAAGAGGGGTCATTTTTTTCATCTCTTTCCGCATCGTTTTTAATCCTCGAATTACTTTGATTTGAAGGCAACTTCCTAAAATCCCTATTAGAAACCCAGCAACACCATAAACTAACCGTCCCCAAAATGCCCCACTTAGGACTTTTTCCATAGATCCTTTTAACTGTTGAAAAGAAGTAACCGACATATTTTTAACTTCCCTAAACTGCTCTTGACCTTCATCAATCACCTCAAAAAGCTTCTCTTCAATCTCAGTAAACTTTTCCATTGTTTGATTGGAAAATGCCATGAGCTCATGCTCGTAGCGATCGACTCTTGTAATAGTCTCATTTTGAAGGCGTTCAGCAATTGCAATAATATGGTCAGTCCGATTTAAGACCCAAAGTTTCTGCTCGTCGGTAAATTTGCGAGCTTCTTGTCCTAAAGAATGGATCGACTGATCAACCACGCGTTTAAGTTCTGCAAAAGGCGTTCGTAAATCTGCATTAAAATGCTTGATGAGGTCCAAAAATGTTCGACAATGGAAGTTGTCACTTGCTCGAGAAATTAAGCTAGACAAAGAATTAACAAGATTGGCAACTGCTTGTCCCCTTCTATATCCTCGAGCTGGATAATAAGGCATAAAGGCTCGTCTTCGCATGCGAACAAGGGAGCGATCTTCTAGAGAACGACCTCCTTCTATCGGACGGAGCCTCCTGTCTTGAGACTGTGGCTGTATGAGTGGTGCTGCTAATGTAAGAGTTGCATTGGTTAATACAATCCCGACAATAAGAAGTGTTCCAAAAGAACTATGATTAGCTGACTTTTTTCGAAGGTGCGTATACCGCTTCCTTCCACTTTGATTTCTAGATATTTGAGGGCGTGAAAGGTGATCATACCCTTCTTGATAATTAGCGATAAATGGACCAGTTCTTATCATTTTAGATCTCCTGATCATGATTTATATTATTAAAAATTGAACAACTATAGAGGTTTAAAGGATTGATTACAAGTATGAAGCTCACCCGAGCCCTTCCTTGGCATTTCGAGTTGCAATGGTCAAAAGCTCTCATGCTTTTCTGCTCCAGAAAAGGGTTCGGCCCAGATTTGATCC
>JAGROF010000281.1 GCA_020440405.1 Chlamydiia bacterium | reverse complement strand
AACTTGACTGTATTAAGGGGAAACAAGGGGGCGACCCCTCAGCAATCCTCTTTGATGCTCTCACTGCAGCCAAAGCACGAGGTCATGACATTGTCATCGCTGATACCGCTGGTCGCCTCCAATCCAAAACCGATCTCATGAACGAACTCTCTAAAATTAAACGGGTAATCCAAAAAGTCGTGCCCGATGCTCCGCACGAAATCTATCTGGTTTTAGATGCTACCACTGGGCAAAACGCTTTGGACCAAGCAAAAATCTTTAATGAATTTACTCCCCTCACAGGACTCATCCTTACAAAACTCGATGGCTCTGCAAAAGGGGGCATCATTCTTTCTATCTACCATCAAATGGGAATCCCCATCCGTTACATTGGAATCGGTGAAGGCGCAGAAGATTTTCTTCCCTTCTCTCCCGAACCTTACGTCGACGCCCTTTTCTCATAAACGATTCTATGGTTTAATGGTGTTATGACTCAAAACGAAATCGATACATTGATTGAGGATACCCTCACTTATCTCCGAGAACAACTGCCTCAGAAAGTAAAAAACGTTGAGGTAGAGCTTCCAAAGCCTCCCCCTCAACCCAAAATCATTAAAAAAGCACCTTCCCCCCCACCAGAGGTTAAGGTTGAGGAAAAGCCCCTTAAGCCACCGGTCCAAAAAGATTGGATCTCTTTACAGCCTCCAACGGTTCCTAAAGGAGACGGGACACAGTCGATGCGCAAAATTCTCAAGGACCTTGATCCCGATCTCTATTTACATGAAAGCATCCCCAGCGACCATCATGCCAAGCGCATCAAAGAAGCCTGGAAGGAAAAACGCGATACCCCTGCGATTCCTATCCTTTACCAAGGGCAAAAGTACCGCTCTTTTGTCATGAATATCGCCAAAGCCATCGATTTGCTTTATGGATCGTGCCGGATTGTTGAAATCGAGCCACAAAAAAAGTGGGACCTCTTTTTAGAGTCGGAGAATTTGAAACTGATCATTGCTCCTGATAGTCTCCTCTTTCAATCCAAAGAACTCCTCCCTTTTTACCAAGAAAACCCGCAGCAAAAAACCCGCAAGCTGGGAAAAGTTCCCTTACTGCTCCTTCCAGATCTGTCTCTTTATTTCAAAGATCCCTACCTCAAAAGAGCTCTTTGGAATGTCATAAAAAATGCTTTAACAAAAGAAGCGTAGTCTGCTATTCTCTCGTTGAATTTGGAGTCAATTGATGGCACATGATCTCTTTTTCCAAAGCATTCGAGGATTCGAAAGCGAACAAGCTGCTCTTCAAAAATGGGCAGATGATCATCGTCCCTTAGCTTATGTCCACCGGGGAACATCTTATACTGTGTTGGTTCAAGAAAAAGGGAAAGAGCTCGCGATTACCTGCAATGACACGAAATACATCTATCATAGAGACGCAGGCGTTATTACTTTTAAAAAGCAAGGAGATGCCCATCTTTCTTGGGAACAAATCATTCGAGAAGGGCGGGGAAAAACCATCCGCTTCCATATCTCAGATTCCACCCCTTATATTCAAGAAACGATCCTTTTCATTGCCTTTAGCAGCCTCGCTTTCTACTCTGCAATAAAAATCAAAAAGCGCTATTTTGCCGATAAGCCTGTTGTTCAGCCTAGGCAGAAAATCCCCAGTCGGTTCTAACCCGTGCAATCAATTACCCTTTGGGTTTTAATAGGGGGATAGGTTCATATGTACATCTCAGTGATTTTAGATCAGGGGCTCGACCGCCCTTTAGATTACTCGACTTCTAAACCGATTCCTGTCGGAACGCGCGTTCTTGTTCCTGTTCAAAACTCTCTAAGGAAAGGGACGATTGTTGCGGTGAAAGAGCGCCCTTCAGTAGAAAAGGTGCAGCCGATTGCAGAAGTCCTTTCAGAAGAAGCACTCATTACTCCTGATCTCTTTGAGCTCGCGGAATGGATGAGCCGCTATTATTGCACGTCCCTTCGAAAAGTCTTAAAAGTCCTTCTTCCCGCTACGATACGGAAAGAAACCCAAGAGAAAAAACAACTTGTTGTTCGCCGCCTTCTGCCCCCTAAAAAAATTGCAGAGCTGACTACCACTCTGCGAGAAAAGCACCCCTCTCAAGCCAAGGTTTTAGATGCTCTGATTAAAAAGCCCAAAGGGCTATTGCTCTCGGAGCTCCTTGAAGTCGCAGGTACCTCTAGAAGTCCGATTGCAACGCTTGAAAAAGAAGGAGTTCTCAAAGTCGAAACTCTCGTGATTGACCGCTCTCCTCTTGAAGAGCTGGAGTTTTTCCCCACAAACCCGAAAACCCTCAGCACAGAGCAGTCCATTGCCCTTCAAGAGATCCTCTCTACTTTCCGGACTTTCCACACCCATCTCATCCACGGGGTAACGGGAAGTGGGAAAACCGAAGTGTACCTGCAGACGATTGCCAAAGCACGCGCCGA
>JAGROF010000280.1 GCA_020440405.1 Chlamydiia bacterium | reverse complement strand
TTTTCGATATTTTTGTTGTCACCTCGTTTGTCCCAGCCTTCCTCCTCGTTCTTTTTAGTAAAAAACTTGATAATATGCGCCACATCGACTTTTTATAATGATTTAATTTTTCTTCTATATTATTATCTATCCCCAAACATTAAGAAGAAACGGGGAAATTATGGCTATCAATTTTAATTTATTTTTTAATGGCACGCGTAAAGATGTGCCTGCAGCATTAGCAGCAAGACAAGAGGTTCTCCTGAATGGAGCCGTCCTAAAATTTCAAGAAACTGAATACCATGTCCAAATCCTTTCAACACGGACCGAAGATGGGGAGAAAGCTCGCTTAACCTTTGTTGCTTATACCGCAACAAAGCATGAGATCCGGTACTTCGATGAAGAGAAGCCTAACTCATTCCAATACATTGGAGATAAAAAGCTTAATGAGCGTACATTTCCTCTTACAATGCTTTTTTATAATGTGATCACTCAAGGAGAGATTGTTGAGGGAGCAGAAAAGCCTATCTTTGGAGGCGTTTTGACCGCTGAAGAGGAAACTTTTTATGCGACGCATGAAGCGCTTAAGCCGCGCCTGCCAGTCGTAGAAGAAGAGCCTCCTGCTGATCCCGGTCCAGTCGACCCTCCTGCTCAGGCTGGATGGACAAAAATTCAAAAGTTTATTGCTCTCTGCCTTGTGACAGCCTCTCTAGCCACTCTTGCAGTAGGAGCCAAAAAAGTGAAGCAGCACTACAACATCAAAATGCCGCAGCTTCCTACGATCCAGCAGATTAAAGACCTCTGGAACCGTCGGACAGCTCAAGCATAAATAACCGTGGGCGAAACGCCCACTTTTCAACTAGAAGTTTAACATGTCATTGCGTATGATTAACTCCTAGTTAAAACATTTACAGGGGAACTATTATGGCAATACAGGTAAACAAATATTTAACAAGCCCGCTTCTTGAGCAAGTTCAAGACAACCAAGCCGAGCTTCTTACCGGTCAAAAATATACTTACAGAAGTAGAACATACCATGTGCAAATGATCGAGACACTGTTCAACGGGGAAGAAGTTCTTATCATCTTGGCACAATCTGCAGATCGTCTCTTTGGAGATGTCTATCATGCTGATAAGAGCTCAAAGCGCATTAGAAATGCACATGAGCACCTATTCCCTCAAATGGATTCGATCATCAAAGGAATGCAGAAAGACGCTTCAGAAGGCGAAGTCCATTATACAGGAGCCATGACAGATGAGCTTCAGGCAGTCGTTGACCTGTTCAAGCCTGCAAAACCTGATCCAGATCTACCGTCGAACGAGTGGACAAGGAATCAAAAGGCCCTTGCTCTGTTTGTCGTAGCGATTGCGATCACAGGCATTGGGGTGGGAGTCCGCAAGGGAGCGATTTCTGTGCCAAGTCGCAAAGCTATCGCAGACTTTATGACACAGTCAAAAGAGAGCTTTTACGCTTTCATTGCAAAGTGGAGAAACACACAAACTCCTCCTCTGGCAGCTAAAGTTTAAAGATTTTTGGAAGCGGGGCGGTGGCTTGGATCCGCTGCCCGGTTTCTGGATGTTTGAATGCCAAGCGGTAGGCATGGAGGCAAAGGCGATCGATCTCTGCAGGAAACACCGCTTCTCTTCCGTACTGTAAATCCCCCAAAATAGGATGTCCCATTTCTGCCATATGGACTCTCAACTGATGTGTGCGCCCCGTTTCAGGATGGAGCTCAATAAGGGCATGCCCTTTTCTTTGCTCAAGAATTTTCCAATGGGTGACGGCTTTTTGACCGGTTTTTGCAGAGCCATAGAGGGTTTGCCCCTGATAGGCCCCTTTCTTTGTCAGAAGATTTTGGATGGTTCCCTCTGATTTTCGGTGTTTTCCTTTGATGAGTGCCACGTAGGTTTTCTTGATCTCCCGCTTTTTAAAGAGGGCCTCGAGGGCTTTTTTCATCGGAAGGGTGCGAGCCATGAGGAGAACGCCGGAAGTCCCTTTATCGAGGCGGTGAACCAGATAGTGTCCGACTTCAGCGGCGGTTGTCACACCCGGAGGCTTATTAAAAAGGGTGAGCCCCTTTTCTTGGGCGAGGATGTGTAAGGGTTGCTTGTCTTGGGGCTTGGAATGACGAAAAGTCACTTGGTCTCCGCTCTGGAGTTTTGTGGATCCAAACCTCTCGATTTTTCCATTGAGGCGGCATCCTCCCTGTTCAAGAGCGCGCTTGATCTCCCGCCCTGAAAGAGAAGTTTTTTCTTTAAGGAACGTTAGAAGAGAGCAAGATGTTTTTACGCGATACATTCAAG
>JAGROF010000279.1 GCA_020440405.1 Chlamydiia bacterium | reverse complement strand
ATGAGCTAGGGGGATGTGGAGCTCAGTGGCTAAGAGGGCTTTTTCAAAGCGCTTTTCTAGGATTTCGAGAGGGGGAAGCGGAGTGTTGATCCGGGAAAGGACCTCTTCTTTGTCTTTGAAGAATAGGAGGGAAGGACTCGCTCCAGAGCGGAGAAGATGGAGGTCGCGGTAGACATAAAAGAGATAGGAGAGCGCTTTTTCAGGATCCACATTTTCGGGCATTTCTTTAGAGGTCGGAAGGTCTCCGCGGAGAAGGCGAAATCCCACATGAAACATCTGTTCAGCAAGGTTTTTTTCGGTTTCAGATGTTTGTTTGAAAGAGACAAGAAAACAGCGGGAGGGAATGGTGGGAAGGAGTTTTTCTATGTGGGAGGTAATGAGGATAAGGATCACAAAGGGGAGGGGCTCTTCCAGGGTTTTTAGAAGGGCGTTGCTGCTTGAGGGAAGCATCCGCTCCGCTTCGTGAATGACAAACACTTTCCGTTCGGCTTCATAGGGGGGAAGGGCTGCATCTTCAATGAGCTGCTTAATGGCATGCATCGGGTGATGATGCGCTTTCCCCTCAGGATAAAGATGGCGTAGGTCTGCGGGATTTTTTTTTTGGGTTTTTAACAAGGCGTAGGCAAACGCTTGAGCGGCTTCTTCAGCTTCTTGGCCTCCTTCGATTAGGAGGGTTTGCGGAGGGTTTTCTAAAAGCTTTTGGAGCATAACGTAGACTCGATTTCTTGCATAGCAGCAGCATACACTACTGCGATCTCTTTAGAAGCATCGATTACATGAAAACGATCGGGTTCCTCTTTAGCGAGCCGAAGAAAGGCTTCTCGCACCTTGGTATGAAACTCTAAAGTTTCTTCTTCGAGACGGTCATAAGTGTTTTTCTGCATGGCGCGTGCTAAACCCACCTTAGGATCAAGATCGAGATAGAGGGTAAGATCCGGCACAAGCCCATCCGTGGCAGCTAGGCAGAGTCCACGGAGAAGGTCAACGTTTAGCGAGCGAGCGGCTCCTTGATAGGCCAATGTCGAATCATTAAAGCGGTCACACAAAACAATACGCCCCGCTTCAAGAGAAGGAAGAATGAGCTCTTGAACATGTTGGGCACGGTCAGCAAGATAGAGAAAGAGCTCGCTTTGGCGGCAAATGGGACTTTTGGTTTGATGGAGCAAAAGCTCTCGCACCTCTTTTCCCAAGGCAGTCCCTCCAGGCTCTAAAGTCCGAACCACGGAATGCCCCTTCTTCTGGGTCAACTCATCAAAAACGCGATTGATCAGGGTCGTTTTTCCCGCCCCTTCTCCTCCTTCGAAGGTGATGAACAGTCCTTTATTTCTTCTCTTCACTCTCTTTATCTTCTTCTTCAAGATGTTCGATTTTTTGCATGGCAACCAGCGTGTCGCTATTTTTGAGGTTCACAACTTTGACCCCTTGTGTCGAACGTCCCATGACCCGAATGTCTGTCATACTTAAACGAAGGGTATGCCCAGAGCGTGCCATGAGAACCACGCTGTCTTTATCCCCTACAGAAAGGGCGCCAACAACTTGCCCATTGCGCTTGCTTGTGATGATCGAACGCACTCCTACACCTCCACGGTTAGTATGTCTAAATTGCTCGACACTCGACCGTTTTCCATAGCCGTTTTCACAGACAACCAATACGGTCTCATTGCCACGAACCACTTCACACGATACCACACGGTCACTTGCGCTCTTCAGCTTTACTCCTCGCACTCCTCGAGCGACTCGTCCCATGGCACGCACTTGGCCTTGGTCAAACCGCACGGCCATTCCTTCGTAGGTAAAGAGCATCACCTGCTCCTCAGAACGGACAATATGTGCAGCAATCACTTCATCTCCCTCATCGATGTTGATCGCATAGACGCCTTTCCGACGGGGAGAGCTAAACGACTCGAGAAGGGTCTTTTTCACAACTCCCTGCTTGGTCGCTAGGAGAATAGACGCCCCTTCCTCATCATAATTTCGCACGCGAAGCTGCGCGGCAATCTGCTCCCCTTCGCTCAGTCCCTCTAGGAGGTTGACAAGGGGTTTTCCTTTCGAGCGGCGTCCAGCTTCAGGAATCTGCCACACTTTTACCCAATAGACTCTCCCAAAGTTGGTGAAGAACATCAAGGTATCATGGGTTGATGCAACATAGATGTCTTTGATCATGTCGGTCTCTTTCTTGTGATCGAATCCAATCACTCCCTGACCTCCACGCCTTTGCTCTCTAAAGGTTCCCACCGGCATCCGCTTGATGTAATCATCATTCGAAATGGTTAAGATCACAGGTTCATCTGCAATGAGGTCTTCCATTTGGAATTCTTCTTCTGCAGGAACAATTTGTG
>JAGROF010000278.1 GCA_020440405.1 Chlamydiia bacterium | reverse complement strand
GAAACCTATGCTAAGATGGGGACTTCTTTAGGGCAGTGCAAATAGGACACTCCTCGACTTTGTGTCCTTTAGCGGGGCAATATTTGCGGGCGTAATAAATGATCTGAAGGTGGAGTTTTTTCCAAGCGGTTTTAGGAAAAACGTTCATCAAATCCTTTTCGGTCTGCTTGACATTTTTCCCAGAGCTCAATCTCCACCGTTTAGCGCAACGGTGAATGTGGGTATCGACAGGAAACGCCGGTTTCTTTAGGGCATGAATCGTGACAACCGATGCCGTTTTATGTCCGACGCCTGGGAGAGTTTCAAGCTCTTCCAAAGTGCGGGGGATTTTCCCCTTGTAGTCATCAATAAGGATTTGAGACAATTTGCGAATAGCGCGAGCCTTCGTGGGTGCTAGGCCACAAGGGCGGATGATCGCTTCGATTTGCTTGACCGTCAGCTCAACCATTTCATAGGGGGTGCTTGCTTTAGCAAAAAGTTTTGGGGTCACTTCGTTCACCTTCTTATCCGTACATTGTGCCGATAAAAGGACAGCAATGAGGAGGGTGTAGTGATCCTTATGCTTGAGAGGAATAGGAGGATGGGGAAATAGGCGATTTAAGATGCGGCGTATGATTTGTGCCCGGCGTTCTTTGTTCATTTCCCTACACAAAATTTAGAGAAGATGGCGCTGAGCACCTCTTCAGTAATATCGATCCCGATGATAGTTCCCAGCTCTTTTAAAGCCAAACGAATATCCGAAACTAAGAATTCTGGGGAAATTTCGGTTTGGAGTCCGCTGAGCACAGTTTCCAATGCTTGAATTGCTTGTCCAAGCGCTTGATAATGCCTTTGGCTCGTAATCATCAGCTCTTCTTTTGAAGGGGGAGATCCTTGCCAAAGGACCTGATGGATCTGTTCTTTCAAAGTGTCCAGACCCCATCTCTCTTTTGCAGATACCTCGACCTGATGAGGATAAGGGAGAGGCAGTTTTTCTCCAGAACCGAGGTCAATCTTATTCCAAATGACGATTGTTTTCTTTTGAGGAAGGGACAACGGAATATCCGTTGGGTGGTTGATATCAAACACCAAAAGGATCAAGT
This sequence comes from Chlamydiia bacterium, assembly GCA_020440405.1. Lineage (GTDB taxonomy): Bacteria > Chlamydiota > Chlamydiia > Chlamydiales > Simkaniaceae > Neptunichlamydia. Next base: position 425 of record JAGROF010000278.1, on the reverse strand, counting down.
CGGAATCTTGGGCAGCTTTTTCGGAGCGGCGCACCCCCTCTTTCTCAACCACTTCATCGGTTTCCCGGATGCCTGCCGTGTCGATAAGGCGGAAGTGCAGCCCTGCCAGCTGCACCTCTTCTTCTAAAAGGTCGCGCGTCGTGCCTGGAATATTTGTGACAATTGCCCGCTCTTTTCCACATAAGGCATTCATGAGCGAGGATTTTCCCACATTAGGCGCTCCAATCAAACAGAGAGAAAACCCTGATTTGACAAGCTGTCCTTCATAAAATGTTGAATGGAGAGCCGACATCCTTTGGATCAATTACTTCAATTGGCTGCAGAGCTCTTCTTTAGAGGCAAACTCAATCCCCTCTTCAGGAAAATCAACCCAGGCTTCCAAAATGGCTGCAATTTCAGTCAGATCGGTTTGGAACGTAGAAATT
>JAGROF010000277.1 GCA_020440405.1 Chlamydiia bacterium | reverse complement strand
CTAAACAAAAGTCCCTTCTTGAGCAATTTCAAGAAACGAAAAGCGAATCCAATTCACCTGAACGCAAGTCATTCCTCGATAAGCTGAAGGTTTTTTTAGGTGGCGCCTTCAATTTCAACCCCTTAAAGAAGCTTTTAAAGTTGCTACAGCCAACGTTGAAGTAAGCTAGACTGCACTTCTGCAATCGCTGCGCGATTAATTTCCGTACTCAACACCTCTCTTTGTGGCACCTCTGGAGCCATGGGGCCCTCCGAACCTCTTGACTGAGTATCTTGCTGGAACACATTGAAAACGAGTGCCGCCATTGCCGGAGACTCCATGCGGACATTGATTTCATGGTCATTCATCCGCAGACTCTTTTCTCCAAGGTTAGTACTCCCCAAGTAGACCGTTTTCTCATCAATGGTGATGATCTTTTTATGATAGGTGGTGTTTGCCACTCCAAATTCATAGAGATGAAGGTGTGGTTTAGCTTCTCCATCTAGAAGCTGTTTCCAGTTTGCACGGGAAAGTTCTGTAAAGAGTTCATGGGTTAATGGCATATCTACTCCCGAACGGTTCGTGACGAGATGGATCGATACTCCTTTTGCAGCTGCCCCTTGCAAAGCTTCAAGAAGCTCAGGCACAGGGTGAAAATACATGTGCTGAATATAAATCGAGTCTGTTGCTCTCGAAATATCATCGATAAGATCTTTGAGCATTGGATTTTTGCGATCGTCAGGACCCGTTGAATAAAAAGTCGCCTTCCCAATCGCTCGAAGTCCTCCATGACCATCGACATTATCTGCTCTTGCTCCCTCAAAGGATGGGGGAACGACATGATTAAACCGCGGATCAAAAGAGGCTTGAATCCGTTCTTTCACATCTTGAGTTTTCCAAACAGGAAAAAGGCTCAACAGCTCCAAGTAGAGCGCATACCCCACTCCAAAGGTGTCTTCACTCCGGAACAGAAAATCCGAATCACGAAACGCTAGAGGCGTTATTTCCCGTTTGGATGAAGCCATTGGAGTATCTCCTGCGGTTCCCCATCGATCAGCAATTCCAGAGCCTCCCATCTCAAAATATTTTCCATAGTCAATTACTAAGAGTTTACTATGGTTTGTTCGATAACTTGTGCGGTCTGAAATGGGACTGGTGTAAAGTTGAACCTCTGATGTCACGAGCATGTAAAAGCGATCGGGATATCTTTCTTCTAAAGTTGTAATTTTCTCACGATTTTCCCTAGTGAGCATATGATCAGACCCAATCAGTTTCACATCAAAGTCTTTTTTCGTTGCAAGGCCATGCTCGATAATCTCAAGAGCTCGATCGAAAAGAGTCCCTCCAAAATAACATCCCGACATGACAACCGATTTTTGAGCCTTCTCTAATAGAAGAAGTTTATGGTGATTTCCTCCTGATGAATTGACTGTAATCACTCCCGAGCATGCATTTGAAACACGCTCTCCTTGCTTAGGAGCAACGCTATGGGAAAAAGAGCGGTAGCGTGTTAAGAACTCTCCGGCAATTCCTAGCTTTAACTTATCAGAAAATGGCGCTTTTAATCCTTCAGAAAGCATCATCCCAAGGTTTTGATAAAACCTTTTGAGCTGTGGTTCAAAATCAGCCAAGACTGATGCAGAGGATGAGCCTTCCAAACGAAGAGCTCCTAATGTTTCATGGATTCTCTCTGTTTTTTCCCGCCAAAACATGACTCCTCGGTACATAGAGAAAAGTTGCATTGCCTCTCTTAAAGGATCTTCAGATTCTTTAAAGCATTTTCCTAACTCAATGATAAAAAGAGCTTCGGTTCCTTCTGCTTCTACACACGCTCCTATTTTTTCTACCAAGAAAGACATTTGATCTTTGAATGAAAGCTCTCTCTCCTGTTCGAGCAGAAGTTTAAAAACAGCTTTCACCTTCCTTGTCGCTGGCTCGTTTTCTTGAAGAAGAGGAATCAACCAAAAATCAAAACTCTTGACAAGCTGCATCTTTTCCACCCGTTGAACTGTTGCGCCATTGAGCCCTGTTGCGGCTTCTCTAAGAAACTCTTCTCTCAGAGATTCCTTTGGATGGCTTCCAAACACCTCGAGCATCATGGGCGTGGCTTCGCTTAGCATCACGTCCAAATATCTGAAGACAAAAGGAAACTCCCCTGCCTCACAAGCATTGCGAAGAGCCACTGCTTCTTCTGGAGAAATGTCTCGTCTTACGTCTATCCACTGGGTAAGGTGCTCTGTAAAAGCTGGAATATCTTCAAGATGATTCAAACACCCTGCTGTAAACTCAGGGGTTGTTATCCCTCCCTTTTCCCAAGCATGGAGTTTTTCAAGTAGAGAATTTAACATGGGGCTAGCTTCTACCCCCGCAAAGAGACGCTCAGTCCCCTTTATCTCCTGATCCAAAGCGGCAATACACCCCTCTCGATCTTCAGAAGGAGATGGAGGAGCAAAGCAGAGTCCTCCTTCCATTTTTGGAGCTTCGAGAAGTCTTGGACTGCGACCACTTCCAGGAAGGACCCACGATAGAGAGCACATATCAAGAAAAAGCGAGCTCGGCAACTGGCGGGCTAACCCTTTTTCTCCAGCAAAGACTTCTGCTCCATCTAAATTTTCAATCATGTGTCTAAAAAACTCTGGCGTGAGAACATAATTATAGACGTAAGCACGCATGAGCCGAGGAGAGTTAAAAAAGCTGATGATATTCGAGCATGTTGTATCTAGATACTCCACAATAGGGTTTTTCCCCATTGCAAACTCTTTGAGGTCGAGTGCCTCCGAAAGTTTGTCTTGAAGAAGTCCTTGGAGTCCTCCTTGAAGAGCTTTTTCCCCACTAGGAGAAAGGAATTTCAAAAAGGTTGCTGAACGCTGTTGCACTTCTTGCTTCAAGGCACGTACAAGAGGGCCTTCTG
>JAGROF010000276.1 GCA_020440405.1 Chlamydiia bacterium | reverse complement strand
AAAAGGCTCATGAGATTATGCCAGGCGGCCACAGGAATGGTGATGGTAATGATTGGGTATAACTTAGCGGCTTCCTTTCTTTCTGTATGGACCTTTCCTCTTCCGGCGATTGCCCTCATTCCTGCAATTTTTTTGCTCCTTTTTGCCCCTAAACGGAAAGAAATTCTCTATCGATTGGATTGGCATACCCTCATTTTTTTCATTGCAATGTTTATTCTCATGCGGAGCGTTTGGGAAACTTCTTCGATTCAGAAAGTTTTGGAAAATCCCACTCCCATGATGCATTCGATTCCAGGGATCTTAGTGGTGAGTACAGTGGTTTCGCAATTGATCTCCAATGTTCCTCTTGTCGCACTCTATCTTCCGACCCTTAAGCAGTTTGTAACGGGAACAGAATCTTATATGGCCCTAGCAGCTGGAAGCACTATTGCAGGGAACTTTTTAATCTTTGGGGCGGCAAGTAACCTCATCATCATTCAAAATGCTGAGAAGCGGGGAGAAAAGGGAATTTCCTTTTTTGAGTTTGCCAAGTATGGCATTCCTCTCACCCTTTTGAATCTGACTATTTACTATGTGTACCTATCTTATATAGCGTGAGCCATTTCTTAGGCTTATGAGGGCAAGGAGGTAGCAGACAACAAAAAAGAGAAACGTCACGCCCATGGCCACCCCTAAATGAGTATCGGCACTTCCGAGCATGCCATAGCGGATTCCATTAATCATATAGAAGAGGGGATTCAGGTGGGATGCGTTTTGCCAAAAAGAGTGCATTCCCTCCAAGCTGAAGAAGACCCCTCCTAAGTAAATCAAGGGGAGGAGGATCAACATGCTGACTGCACCAACATGTTCAAAGCTGCGGGCCCACATCCCAATCGCAATCCCTAGCATTCCAAAAGAGAGTCCTCCCAAAAGGAGAAAATAGAGAAAAACCCCAAGATCCACAATCGAGAGGAACTGCCCTCTCTGGATATAGAAAAAGATTTGTCCCACTAGGTAGGTAATGAACCCAACCAAAACTCCACGGGTGAGGGAAGAAAGTCCCTTGGCTAGACAGATCTGCTGGGAAGAAAAAGGGGTCACGCGTAGATCTTGGAGCTCATTCACATACTTTTGTCCAATGATGGCACTGGTTGCGTTATCGAAAGAGTTTTTAATGATCGACATCGCAATAAGTCCAGGAATCAAAAAAGCGAGGTAAGGGATCTCTTCTTCTATATGGATCGAATGGCCTAAGCTGACTCCAAAGATCAGCAGATAGAGGATGGCGTTGACAATCGGGGCACCCACTGTTTGCAGGGGGACTTTTAAAAAGCGCACCACTTCTCGCTGATAGAGTCCTTGCATTTGAATCCATCGGTTCATGGTGGGGCTCCATTTAGGACATTTTCCATGACATCTTCAAGGGTGCCCATTTTAATGTGAATGTCTTGAATCGCCTCTAGAGGAACTTGGCTTAAAAGCTTGGGCACGGGAAGATCATTGGGAACACAAAACTCCAGTTGATGGGAGTCTTGGTTTTTTAAGTGGGGATGTGTGAGTGGAGGAAGAGGGGAGAAAAGGAGGAAGGTCACCCGCTTTGAAGAGTGAGCTTTTAACATGTTTTCAGTCGTATCGACCATTCTTAAATGGCCGTGATCTAAGATTCCAATCCGATCGCATAGGCGCTCTGCTTCTTCTAAATAATGTGTTGTTAACAGGATCGAAAGGTTTTCTTTTTTGAGCTCCTGAATAAAATTCCAGAGCGTTGCACGGAGTTCAATATCCACCCCTGCTGTCGGCTCATCCAGCAAAAGAAGCTTGGGCTTGTGAAGGAGCGCTTTGATAATTAGAAGGCGCCGTTTCATCCCGCCGCTGAGTTGATTCACCATTTTTTTTCGGTGATGGTAGAGATGCAGTTTTTCTAGGAGGTAGTTGATATGCCCTTTATCGAAAGGAATCCCAAAGTAGGTTGCATGGTACTTTAAGATTTCTTCGACAGTAAAAAAACCATGGTGGATCAGTTCTTGAGGAACAAAACCGATAAATTCCTTTGCTTTGCGAGGATTTTTTTGCACATCGACCCCAAAAACTGCAATGGTTCCTTCCTTGAAAGCTTGCAGGGTCACAATGCTAGAGATAATTGTGGTTTTACCTGCCCCATTGGGGCCCAGCAATCCAAAAACCTCCCCTGGCTGAATCTTAAATGAGACATTTTCGACGGCAACCAGCTTTCCATAGCTTTTGGTGAGATTTTGAATGACAAGGGGAGTCATTTTCCTTCTTTTAGATCAAGGAGAAGGTGTCCCCAATCCGCAAAGCAGATCCCTCCAAGAGCATAGAGAATAAACATTTCATGCAATTTATAGAATTTCAACAGGCTTTTTTGAGAGGGAAGGCTCTTGTACACAATCAAAAAAGCAAGAGCGCCCCAGGCAAGAAGCCAGACAATCCGCGTGAAAGACCCAAAAATCGGATGATGAGAAAGGCCCCGATGGCTAAATACCTTTGCATAAGAGCGGAAGGGAAGGGATAAAACCCCTCGGATCGATTTCAAACGGATATTCGTTGCCAGGTCCATATCAGGACTCATAAAGAGAGTGGTATACGCAAAAGTTCCTGCAAAGGTGAGCATCAAATCCCGCGGCGGATGGAGAAAATAGT
>JAGROF010000275.1 GCA_020440405.1 Chlamydiia bacterium | reverse complement strand
AAAATAACTAATTAATTACTATTCTTTGAAAAAGAAATAGGTTTATAATGGAAAGTTCATCACTTTTAAATAATGTTTTACAAACTTATTCTCATCGACCGAGTGCTCAGACAGTGGCAATTGGGATCGGGATCGCCTTAGCGCGGATCGGAGCTGCCCAGCTCTGTACCCGATACATTCCGATGATCAAGGCATCTCAAGGCAGTTTGAAGCTAGACCTTGCAGGCGCTTTGACGGTTACATCAGGGCTTGCCGCCCCCTTTCTCGAAGAACACCTTTTTCGCAAAAACATTAATAAAGACACCCCAATCCCCCATATTTTACTAAACGCTATAGTGTTTGGTGCCGTGCATGGACTGATTCCTGGAAGTTCCCAGCGCCGCATCTCTCGGGTCTTCATGTCAACAATCGGAGGGGTTTTCTATGGCTCTGCTCAAAAGCTCACAGGAGACATCTGGGCACCTCTTATCGCTCACTTGATGTATAATTCTTTCCAGCTGCGAGCCGCATTGCTTTTGGCATCATAGACGTAAGTTGTTACACATGACCCTAATGCCTTCAAAGACACCCCTCCCCCTCCATTGTGTTATCAAAAAGTTAAGCAACTGGAATGGCATACTTACGACGCTGCCGCCACAAGTGAATGCTCCCTCCTAGGCAAAAAATTCCCCCAACAATAAATACTAAATACGGTCCCCCAAGCATAAAGAGAATTCCCCCCAGATAGGGGAAGATTGCCCCTCTCATCCCTACCGCTAAAACGTTAATCGAAGAATAAGGAGTGCTATCCTCTTGATTAGAAAAAACAGGTCCTGACATCTTCCAACCTAACTCACTCCCAGCTTGCATTACTCCATACAAAAGATAAGCAATGAAAACAAAGATTGGATTCAAAATCGCGAGCATCAGCAAAAATGGAAACACCGCTGCAATCAAAGGAATGCGAGCACAAAAAGAGAATATCTCTGACCGATTAAACAAACGGACCCAAACTGGGGTAGCAACAACAAACCCAATCCCTTTACAAAAACAGACCGCAAGAAACATTCCTGTATAAGAGAGCTGAAGATGATCAGTAAAGTATTTTGGGATCGCTGCATGGATCGTCATCAACCCTGCTCCTCCTAAAAAAAATCCTACTTGAAATTGAAAAAAGTCTACCCTCTCTCTTAACAAATCTCTAGTGCGGCTCCAAGGGTGCACCAGAAACTGCTTAATTCCGTTCATCTTTTCAAAGGCCCCAATACTCGATGGCCGCTTAACGGTTTTATAAATCAACCAAACAGAACTCATTCCTAACAAACTTGTATACAAAAAAATCCACTGCCATGATTGGCGGTAAGCATCCAGCAACCATCCAAACACAAAAGGCATCAAAGCTGTACATAAATAACTCACCGTTGAGCCAACAGCACAAGCTTTTCCCCGATCCTCCTTTGAAAGGTTCTGCTTCAAGAGTTCCATCCAAGAAGGAATGACCTCTCTCAAAAGAAGCATATGCATTCCAAATGCAGAGATCAAAATCCATGGATTTGAAAAAAACGGGACCACAACAAAAGGAAGAAACTTAAAGAAATACCCCCATATTAAAGAAACGCGTGGCTCTCTTCCAATAATTGAGCTCCCCCAGTAGGATGCAAAAAGCGCCGTAAGGGGTTTCAAAGCTGTCATTGTACTGATTTGTAAAGGAGTTGCATGCAATTCCTTACAAAGAATCATTGGCAAAAGCGCAAAAATCCCGAAAAACGGACAAGAAATCAGATTGGAAAGAATAAAAGCTCTCGATGCAGAGTTTTTTAGATAGCTTCTCAAAGAAACCTCGTAGTATAATTTTACAACTCTATCGACTTCTTAACCTTGAGTCTCGAATTTCTAATCGGATCTCTTCAAGGTGAAGATAATATCATCAAAATCATCATCTTCATCCCCATCATTGCAGAAATAACGTTTTCCTCCGGAAATATTCTCAGAATACATGGCAGCTCCATTTCCTCGACCCATTCTCCACTGATCTCCATTTGCAAAACAAGTTATAGGCTTGCCTTCCGGAAACTGAATAATTTTTGGTTGACCTGTAATATCCAAACGCTTTTCTTCATA
>JAGROF010000274.1 GCA_020440405.1 Chlamydiia bacterium | reverse complement strand
CCTGCCACATTATTCACAACGAACTTCATAAAAATCGTTGCAAACGGCAAGCTTTTTAAGATGACCTTTTCTGCTCCAGTTTCATTCCTCAAGAGAATCGCATGAGGGTACCGATAGAGACGATCATCATCTTGGCGTGCACATAAGACATACCCTTTTGTTCCTTCGGTTATCGATACCGCTTGAAACTTTCCATCCCCGTTCTCTTCTACTTTGAATTCCATCCCCACCTTTTTCAGTCGGAAGTACGTAAGACGCTCTTTTCCTTCCTCCCCTTGAGCAGGCTGACTAAAGGCTTCTATGTCCTCCAAGTCGACAAACCAATTAAGCAGGGTGAGCTGATGCTTTTGGTTTCTTAAATCAACAGCCTGGTGCCATCCTCCATTGATTCTGTGCTCTCGCTTCACAACTTTGAGGCCCGCACCATCTGCCTCTGTTGTAAAACGGACAATTTCTTCTCCGTCGCGATAGACATGAATCTTCGAATCACTGATGAAAATAATATCTCTTTCTTCAAACGTAAAAGGAGAAAATTCCCAGTTAATTGTGACTTCATCCTGGCGATAGTACAGGGCTGCTTCTCCGTCAATTTCCTTTTGAATTTCAAAACGACGCGTGACATCATCCCATTCAATCGTAATGCCAAGCTCAGGATAGTAATAGGTATTAAGCCCAATGTAATCGTAAGGACCTAGATCTTCTTTTCTAAAAATCCGACGGAGCTCTTCTTCCCCTTTTTCGCGGAGATACACAGACTCATGTCCATCAATCGTTCGCTCTGAAAGATCGATTGTTGGCCCATCAGGTTGCTTTGTATAAGTGGGGAAGTCTCCTGTCCATGCACCTTCTGGAAGATTGAGCCCAGCATCTGCAAAGACCCGATCGAGCACTAAAGCACGCACACCAGGTTGATCCATCATGAGCTGTTTTAAAGCAGCTGCATTGCGATAGACCACACGCTTTGCTTCACGATATAAAGGCTGGTCTAAAAATTCTTCGTGTTGTCTTCCTTGATAGAAGGCAAACCGTGCAATGTCCATTAAGGCAATCGTTTTGTTAACGTCCCCTAAGCTTTCGACATCTTGGTTCATGTAAACATTGGCAAGAGTCGTGACCGCTAAATAGATCCCATCAATTTGAGCAGCCTCTCCAAAACACACCTTTCGCTTCTTCTCAGGACGCTCTTGGTAAGCTGGAATGATATGCTCACGAATTTCATAGGCAAAATCAGGGAATGCCGCTCTAAGCGCTGGATCATGTGAGCAGAAAAAGCCTTCGAGTTCGACACCCATGCGGACCATATAGAGAGCAGTTTCAAGATCTCCAATATTCTTAAAATGATCGATTGTCTCTCCAAAAAACTTTCCAATATTCCGCCCCACTTCAACGCGTTCTTGGGCTTGGGCTTCGAGAGCTATAAGGTTTTGGCAAAGAAGGTCGAAAAGAAGGCGAAATTCTGGGTGGCGCAGGCGCTCTTTTCTATAACTAAAGAGACCAATTGCGCGGATCAAACGGTCTTTATCATAAGACTGCACCATTTCTAGAATGCGCTTTTCCTCAACAGTTAAGAGGCTTTTCGAATCTGCTTGACGCATTGCTGCCATTACAGCCGATTGACTCACCCGTTTCCCAATAAACGCTTCTTCCTTCTGATAACGCTCTTGCTCTCTTTGAGATGCTCCAATCGTATACTCACTTCCGGTTCCTGTTAGCGTGCGTCCAATGGTTCGATCTTTGGCTGCTTGAACGCGGCGTGCTTCTTGGGAAAGCACAGCAAGATTTCCTCGCATCGCTTGCGCTTGGAAAGCCCCTCGCGTAACAACATCACGGGCACGATATAGCCATTGCTTGGCCGTGGCAAAAATGTTTGTCGGTGCTGCATCTGGCACCATCACTCTAGAAATTACAAGCCCTTGGTCCATAGGGGCGTTAAGGAACGTTTCCTCTAACTGCTCCCCAAATAAAGCACGCGAAGAACTCATCAAATGCGCTAGCCTTAAAAGATAATACTCACGAGGAAGAATCCCTTTTCGAGGATCTCCAGGAGAGCAAGTTGCATCGATTGCTCCTCGCCTGTCTACGCGGGCTTCTGATCGCGGAGGATCGCGGAAAAGAATCATCAGCTTTTCAGAAAGCGGTGTTTCACGTGTCACTCCATGGGCAGCAAGTCTTTGAGCCACATCTGGCCGCTTCATCAAATCAGAGAAATAATTGTGCTCTACACTCCTAAAGGTTTGCCAAGGAGTGACAGAAACGCGACGCGTTTCTTCTTCCCCAGAAAACGCCTTTCCAAAGAGCCAAGTTCCAGAGCCATCAAAGTTAAAATGGCAAAAGGCAAATTTCTTCTGAATTTCCTCCTCCGTGAGCCGCTCTCCTAAATCAAACTCATAGTAATGACTTAAGTCTCTCAGTTGCTGAAGAGATTTGGAATGCGCGACTTTCACCCCAGCTTTTTGAATGTAACGGCACAAGTCCGCAGCATTCGCAGAGTGAGAAAAGTGAGTCAGCCCTGAATTATCGGATCCCTTTGCCAATGCATCAATGACGGCATACAAGGTATAAAAGCTAATGACCGTTTCCGTTCGATGTTGCGGAATCTGCTGTCCATTTTCTGAGGCAGCATAAAGGGCAACAAGGAGTGTATGCACACTCTCAAGTGCTTCATTGATAGTACGCTGCCTCATTTGGTCTGCTTGCTGCGTTAATCTTAACTCGTCCGCGCTTGATTCTGCTGCTTCTGCCTGAGCATAGAGCTCATCAGCACATCCCATGATTTCATCCCACACATCCTCTGTGTCTCCAAATGGAACCTTAAGATTGCGGATTTGCTCATTGAGATAGATCAGGTGATAATTTTGCTCGTCCCCAAAACGTGCTCTAAGTGTTTCAGCATCTGCAATCCAGCCTGCAATTGTGTCTTGATAGTTTTCTGCTGTCAAAACTGTAGCAGTTGGTTTGGGAGTATCGTCTTGGAAAAGAGGGGTCACCACGTGGGCTGCAAACGCTGCAGGAAGAGGCATCGGATGCCTTTCAAGCGTCACAGCATCCGCATTCCCTTCAGAACGGGCCACTTGATAGTCTAGCTCTCCTTTTCGAAGAACTTCCTGCTGCACTGTTTTGGCAAGATTGCGAACACGTTCTTTTTCCTCAGTAGGGATCACCTGCTTTAAAATCTGCTTGAACCCATTTGTCAAAACGCGATTAAAGACATACCAGCTCACATCATTGGCTAAGTTATAAATCGCAGCAAGCGTTTCATACACATCTTTTGGAAGGGTTTTAGCAAAGAAATGAGGACCAAAAAGAGTCAACATCATTCCAACATGAAATGTGCTAAAAGGAAGATGCTTTTTAATTCCTGGATAATATTTCTCGATTGTTTTCTGAATCGTCTTTGCAGAAAGGGTCACACGGTAAATCATGCAAAGCATCACAAGAATCTTTGCATAAAACTTGACAAGTTGCAGAAGAGAAAGGCGGTTCATTCTCAGATAAGCAATTTTGCTTTTAACCGTTTCAATCTTGAAAATATCTTTCCAATCGAGAACTTCCGCTTCTGTAATCGATTTTGAGGAAACAATCTCAGGAAGAAGTTCCTCTAGTGCCGCATCAAAAATCTCTTCACAGTCATCTCCTGCTGCTGCAAGGAATGTTTCTTTCACAACTTCAAGATAGGTAGGATCTGCACCACTTTCTAGAAGAAGTCCTTTGATATGAGATTGTATCCCAGGAGGGACAACCGTTCCTCCTCTAAACTCATCCTGGACACGTCTTTTTTCTGCTAGATGCATCACTTTTTCAATTTCCCAAATCGTTGCATAAATGCTTCGAAGCCTTTCTGTCGAAATCACTTCATCGCTATGCAAGAGAATCGCTTCATCCGCAATCCGATTAATCGCATTGCGCATTTGAAGTCTTAACTTCCGATCTTTACGCAGTTCTTCAACGGTTCCATGCTCCTGCCAAAAGTCTAAAAAGGTATTGAGGAGCACATCGAAAGACTGCTCGGAATAGAAGACACAAATATCTCGATCTTGGTTGCTAAACAAGTAAATTTGAGCAAGAGAAAGCGCTCCACGCTCCTCCACAACCACGTGTGGCAGAAGGTCCTGAATCGATTGTGCAGCACTGGGCTCTCCCAAAATCCCTTTTAATCCATGTACGACATGTTCAGGCGTATAGGAGTGCACCTCTTCTTTGTACTTGGGACGGTATTCATAGTCGACAAGAAGACGGAAAAAGTCTTTTGTCAGCTTTTCTGCAGGAACATTTTCAAAAATAAGAGGAACTCTTAATCCTGTTTTCTGATCAATTGTCACTTCATCAAACGCTTCTGCTCCCAGAGCATTGGCAAAAAATCGTACGGTATAGTTCCCATTAGCCTCTTTAACAAAGTCGATCCAAAACGGTGTCTCAATATTGGGAACAATCCCTTGCGCAGTTAAAGCTGTCAAAGCACTTGAGGGAAGAAATCGAGTCGCCATCGCAAAGAAATCATCCACCTTGTCAGAAAACACCTCTCTTATCTTGACAAATGTCTCCCCAACAGCACGCTCAACAACCTCTTCAAACCCTCGACTGGCAATCTTTTCATACAGCCTCTCAACTCCTGTTTCATCTCCTGGAGGAACATCTCTTCGAGGACCGCAAATGACTTCTCGAGCATCCTCTTTCAAACTATGAACGATTTCTGCTGTCCACTCAGGAGGAATCTGCTTATTGAGTACCCCTTCTAAGCGAGCAAAAGCTTCACCTGTATACCTTTCAAAAAGAGCCACCGGATCGAGAAGCTCTGAGCCAGGATGCATCTCAGCATGGGCTTGTTGGATTCTCCGAATATTTGCAACCCCTATAAACTCGAGGAGCTGCGGGCCCAGTTTTTTGACCAGGGCTTGCTTC
>JAGROF010000273.1 GCA_020440405.1 Chlamydiia bacterium | reverse complement strand
GAGACCCAGTCAGGTTGGAAAGAGCTCATAGTTGTGGATGTCTTAGGAAGGGAGAGTTTTTCGACTACATGCTTTCCATTCCGCACCGTGCTATATTTAATAATTGGAGCAGGGCTTCCAGAAATGAGTTCGACTTCTGGTACTCCTGATCCCACCCAAAGACCTCTAGAATCTCCCTCGACTTTAATCGAAACATATAGACAGTAGGGGGCGGCCTTGTCTCCTTCTTCAGGAAAGGTGTAGGTTTTAATGATGCGCCGGTTGGGGAAGGTTGCTTCAAACTGGATCATCTTTTGGTCAAAACGGAGAAGTTTATAAAAGGTTCCCGAGGTTTCAGGGTCTTCTGAAATGGTATTAAACGCATAGTATTGAGGAGGGAGGGTATAAGGGGGGTAACCACTTCCTTTTTCAATCCCTCTACGGAGTAGAGGATAATAGCCTCCTAAAACAGGGTCTTTTAACACTGTTTCTCCCGATTGATTCACGGTGTGATAAGGGTGATTGGGAAACCGTCCATTACTGGAATATTTTTTGTCGATGATGCGGTCAAAGTTAACCGGTAAAACAACACTTTCATGATCTTCTTTGCTCTTGAAAGGAAGGTTAATCTCCGCAATTGCTCCACCTAAGTTGGAAAAGACAACCTGCATGGTCTCATTTTCTAAGACAAAATATTCTTGCTGGTTGAGGGTTTCTTGAGGGACTGTTTCGACGCGGTAATTGATGAGGCTGGTGAAGTGGGTGAGCTTAGATAGGGGAAAGTAGGTTCCTGATGTTTTTTCATAGACGCCTACAGGGAGGTAGGTTCCTTCAAGCTTGTAAAGCGCAATTCCATTCGCATGAGGAATAGAAGCGGGGAAAAAGAGCTGCCCATCATCATATTCTCCGAGCGTCACAACAGGATGTTGATTGTCTGTAATAGAAACAATTTGGACATCATGGACACCTAGCTGAGGGAGATAGGTGGATGTGATCTCGGGTTGGCCACTTTCACTGTATAAAGCAAAGTGGTCATCGGTCTGGATCAGCTGAGCTGCTTTTCCATCAACATAAATGACATTCACCCAATCTCCTTGCCAGGAGGTTGAAAGATACGAGCCGTTTCCACAGCTGACGACCCATGTTAAAGATTCTTTGCTGTTGATGTCTGTAAACGCACGATGGAGAGGAAGGTCGCGAGAGTTTGCTGTTCGCTCTTTGACATTGATTTCACGGCCGAGCTTATCCTCTTCTGTAAGAACGCGTTGTTTTTGCTGATACTCTTCATATTCTTGTTGCTTTTGAGAGGTGAGGTATTGATTTACAAAAAATAATATCACTGTCATCGACAGAGCAAAGAGAAGGAAACGTTTATTCATAGCGTGCAAAATCCTCGGTTCAAACGTTCATCCTACCAAAAAAAGGATAATAATACCATTGATTAAAAAGAATTTGGTGAATTTGGATAGTGTTGCCTAAAAAAACCACAGAGAACAGTGAGAGCACAGAGAAAAGGAATAAAAAACATCTCTGTGCTCTCTGTGGTTATTAATCTAATCGTGGGGTTGGAGATCGTGAATGAATTGATTGAACTCATCGGTTTCACGAAGGTTTTCTAGCCAATCATCCTCAAGAAGGTCGTCTAGAAGAGGAAGTGCATCGAAGGTGTGTGCTTTTTGCAAAAAGCGGAAGGAGTTTTTCAGGTCGCCAATGAGGGAATAGAGGCAGGCCAAGGAGTAATAGGCGTGGATGTTCCCTAGCTTTGCTGCTTGAATCATTTTATATTCCGCTTCACGGAAGTATTGGTCGGATTCAACATCGTTTTCCAGCAAATCTCCCAGATTGACGAGAGTCAAAGCCCAGTCAAGAATTACCTGGTCGTTTTCTTTTTCATTTTGGTGTGCAATTCGGTAGTGGTGGATCGACCGCATGAAGACATCGGGTTCATTAACAAGCTCTGCATAGTGGCTGTAAGTTAAGGCAAGGCGGTAGTGGATGCGGGGGAATTCAGGGCGGAGCATTAAGAGGTGGTTGAGAATGTCGAGGGCCTTTACGTAGTGAGTGTCGCTTTCAATGAATCCTGCAAGCTGATCCAGTGCACGTGCATAGTAACACATCCAATCGGGATGGAGATAGGCTGCGTTTTTTTGCAGGTTGATTGCCTCTTCGAAGTGGAAGACAGACAGCTCAATGGTTTTTTGGTCATGGAGGAGCTTTCCATACTTTAGGAGACACATGGCATAATAGCTGTGTGTTGTACTCTTTTTTTTCAAAGCGAGGGCTCTTTCAAAGAAGTGGAGGGAGCGCTCAAAGCTTTTTTCATCCAAGTCTAGTAGGGAGGAGTCAAAGCTACTTTGGGCAATGGCTTCCCAAGATTGGACATGAGAGCGGTTGAGGCTTAACCCTTCTTGGAAGGTTTCGATCGCTTGGTAGTGGTAATCGATATCTTTATAGTAGCGTCCTAGAGCCGATAGACAGGTGCCATGTGCATAGAACACTTCAGGGTCTTCGAGCTTTTGAACAAGGGGATCGATTTTGCTTTGTGCTTCATGAATATACTCCAGGCGCTCTGTGACCACTCCTAAGTGGGCTAGGGTGACGACCCAGGTTGTAATGACATGAGGATTTTTGCGGTCGCAGCGGTGGGCTCGGTAGCACTTTTCAACTGCTGCACGGAGTTTCTTCTCATCTTGGAATGTGATGCCTGATTCTTGAAGTAGGTGTGCCCACTCTAACCAGATCGCTGCATTTTTATTTGTCAGCTGTACGGCTGTGGAAAAGCATTCATTTGCTTGAGAAAAGTGGTCCTCGTCATGGGTAATGCTATAGAGTGCTTTTAGAGCTTTCCCCAGCATAAACCACCCTTCAGGAAAAGAGATCACAATGGAAACAGCATTTTTGTACGCGTTGATCGCTTTCACATAAAAACGGTAATCACTGGTTTTTGACCCCATGATCATGTTGACATTTCCAAAATTTAACCAGAACTCTGGAGGGAGATCTTCTTGATAGGTTGTTGCGCGCTCATAGGCTTTGATCGCATAGTGGAGGTCTGTGA
>JAGROF010000009.1 GCA_020440405.1 Chlamydiia bacterium | reverse complement strand
ATTCCTCCTGTCGTGGGTTATACCACTGTGACCCAGTCCCTCGATCTGGGAGCTTGGATCCTTTTTGCGATCATTGTGATGTGGCAAATGCCCCATTTTTTTGCCATTGCGATCTATCGGATTCATGATTACACCAAAGCCTCGATTCCTGTCTTTCCGCGCACTAAAGGAATGCGGACAACAAAGATCCATATGCTTTTCTATCTTTTGGGGTTTATCGGCGCCACACTCCTTTTAACCCTTTGCGGGTATACCACCCGTCCTTTTGCCATTATCATGGCATCCTTGGGCTTGGCATGGATGCTCTTAGGGCTTCAAGGGTTTTCCGCCAAAAATGACCAAGTTTGGGCGCGCAAGATGTTTATCTTTTCCCTCATTGTCGTGACAGCTTTATCTCTTATCCTTCCACTTACAACAGCTTAAGGCTCTGGAGTGCCACTTATTTATGCACCTCTAAGAGACGTTCTCTGAATTTATAAGAGGTTTTGCGATGAGAGAGGATACCCAAACTCAGTGCAATAAATGAAATCAGCGCTAAATTATTGAAAAAAGTTTCTTTAAAATCGTCAGAGGTTAAGCAACTTCCTATTAGGAACTTTTGAATCTTAACCCGTATTTTTCCTGTAGATAACTTAGGAATTAAGACTGAAAGGGTAAGACTTGTGATTCCCAATGGAAAGAGATGTTTTAGTCCGACTTGATACTCGTGTCTTGAATAAACCGATCTGGAGAGTAGATTCAAAGTCAGTCCCGCAAAAGCAGCAAAGAGGAGATTTTTGATTTTTAATGTGCGCTCGACCCTTTGAAGAAAGGTAGAATCGATTCGAATGGGAGGACTTAATAAATAGATAGCAGTTTCAGAAGGAGGGGTGAGGTTAATGGAATGATTTAGGACAGCAGCTCCTTGATAGGCAAGGATTGTTGAAGCCACTAACCTAGTCTGAAAGAAAGCCAAAGAGCCTACAGAAAAAGCGAGAATCGTTAAGGATCCAAAGATCCGCTCTTTATGCTCACTCCTAATGAGGGGGTGTTGGGGAATTTCCATAAGGTTTTTAAGCAATAAGTAATCCGCGATGAAATTACTCTAAGGTAAACAGAGTTAAAGCTAAAGGGAAATTGTACTCAACAATCCTTCATGATCGGATAGAGCGACTTCCTGAAATCGCTTAGGACAATATCCGGTTTCAACGAGCTCTGTTTGAATGGATTGTGCCGATCCCTTGAGAAGCATTGTGTGGTCCAAGTTGAGAGGACCAGAGATGCGTTGGCCGACAAGGCTAGCGCAGAAGGCATCGCCTCCCCAGGTTTTCCTCTCTAAGGGAGGCAATCCCTTCTCGTAGCTCCAATGCCACCGCGCTTGATGGTACTCTCGATCGTCAAGATTTAAATCTCCTGTAACGATCACGCAGCGGTCCCGTACTTTTGAGGCCTTAGCGTTCACGATCTCCATTTGCTTGAGGCGTGCTGCAACCTCTTCAGACGTAGGAAACTCTGGCTCTTCGGAATGTTGAAGGTGGGTGGTTAACACTGTGGCAAAAGTCTGATTGTGGCTTTTAAGATCAAAGGCAAAGACGCCTTTGGCATTGTTTTGTGTTCTACCCACCAAACTTTCCAGAGGGAATCGAGTGAATTCTGGGTTTTTAATCTGGTATTTACTGGCGACAAAAAGACCTGAAGGGACACCAATCGGGAGCGTTCCCATATTAAAATAAAAGTGAGTGTATCCCTCGCTTTTCAGCCTTTCATATAAGCAGAGGCCCATTTGAATATCGAACACTTCGGAAAGGCAAACGACATCCGCATCTTTTTTGAGAATTGTATCGATCACTCGATCGGTTCGAAAACGCCACGGGTAAACCCCTCCATCACTGATAGAGTAGCCTCCACTAATGCCGCAGATATTCCAGGAGAGCAGTGTAAAAATCCTATCTTTTGGAAGGGTTTTGCTGTCTTCCTTTCCTTTCATAGCTGTATAGGGCTGCGAAGCCAGGCGAGCCCCAAGATAACGGAGAGCCACTCCAGGCAATGTTGTGACTAAGGCAAGTCCTCCCCATCCCATGAGTGCCACTACAAGAGCACCTTTCCGTGCGAGGTTTGTTAACGGGCTTTCATGAGGGTGAAGTGTATCTACAACGCACATCCAGCGAAAGGTTTCATGTGCTCTACACGCTGGATCCGTGAGATGAGAAGCCAGCTGAAACATTCCCTTTACCACTTGATCTAGAGAAGTTTCTTCACGTGTCTCTTCAAAGGCAAAAGTCTCAGAATCTAAGCTTTCCGTAATTTCCATGAGAAAAAGAATAGAGAAATCATCTTTAAAAGACTAGCGATTATCTCTCCAAAATTTTACAATATTCGTATGGAAAAGTTATTTGACAACAACAAGCGTTGGG
Source organism: Chlamydiia bacterium (assembly GCA_020440405.1). Classification (GTDB taxonomy): domain Bacteria; phylum Chlamydiota; class Chlamydiia; order Chlamydiales; family Simkaniaceae; genus Neptunichlamydia. Next base: position 1,615 of record JAGROF010000009.1, on the reverse strand, counting down.
CTGCTGAAAAGATCGAGCAAGATCCAATCTTTTTTAAAAAACATGTCGATGGACAAGCTCCTAAATACTTATGGATTGGGTGCTCTGATAGTCGTATCCCTGCAAATGAAATGATTGGCCTGGAACCTGGAGATGTTTTTGTGCATCGGAATGTGGCCAATGTGGTCCCTCATACCGATATGAACTGCCTTTCCGTTCTTGAATTTGGAGTCGTGAATTTAGGGATTGAACATATTATCATCTGCGGTCACTATGGGTGCGGTGGGGTAGCTGCTGCCATGGAAAAGGAACAATATGGACTGATTGACAATTGGCTTCGAAATATTCGAGATGTTTATGCCTTCAAAAAGGACGCTCTTGATCAAATTTCTGATCCACATGAGAGACACTGTCGACTGGTTGAGTTTAATGTGGAGCAGCAGGTGATGAATGTTTGCCATACCACCATTGTCCAAAATGCTTGGGCTCAGAAAAAGCCTCTCACCGTTCACGGTTGGGTCTACGATATCGCAACAGGGCGTCTCAAAGACCTTCGTTGCTCAATTTCCTCTCTTAAGAGAATCAACCCTCTCTACCGCACCCTATCCTCCTAATAGTTTTTTACGAAATTCCTGATATTGTGTAGAAAAGCCCTCTTTTTCAGACCACGTCTTAAGTTCATGCATCTTCACATCATTTGACCGATCCTGGCAAATTAGAATTGCTTGATCAAGGCTTTGGGTATCTCTCCAGTGGTAAAAACTTGCGAGGCGATCCTTTACGCTATCTGTAGCTGTAAGCATTTTGATGGTACCAATTGGGGTTTTATGATGATGGAATTTCTCAATCGGTTCGTGACCGATTGCTACAGGGGGAGAGACAAACTCGATGAAAAACTTGCAATCTCTGTGAGTAAATGCATTTCCTTTTCGTTTAAAATCGAGTTCTTCTAAAGCCTTTTCAATGTTTTTCATGCTCTCATATGTAATGAAATCTAAGTCGTAGGATTGGTAGAGATTTTGAGTGTAAATTGAGACGCACGCACCTCCAACAAGAATGTTATCAATTCCATGTTCTTGAAGCTTTTGAGAGACTAAACCAGCTAGGTTCTCAAGTGAGATCTTTTTGAGGTTCATAATGGTTTCCCCTTCCTTCTTGGCCTTTTTCTTATTTTGGGTTCATAATATTTAGCTTTGATCTCTTGAGGCAGAAAAAGATAAGCCTTATTTAAAAAAGTTTTGAGCTCTTTAAGAAAGGGGTATCTGGGGTTAAGCTCGTAGCTTCTTGTTTTACCGACTAAGAAGCTAACAAGAATGCCTCCCTCTTCTAACCGATCCAAGGCTTTTTGGAAGGGAGATAAAGCTCCTCCAAATACGCCCTTAAGTTCAGATCCATAACAACGCTCGTTTTTCAGAAGGTAAAAGAGAATCCGTTCAACCGTTTTATTTCCTAGAAGAGACTCTAGCATAATCTACCTATTTTAGGGGTTATACAACCTATTATATAGGTAGTATAATTTTCTGTCAAATTTTCACAAGAATATATTTATTAGATACTTGTGTTTTATTGGCTTTTGCGGCGGCGAGGTGTTTTGTTGCGAGGCGGCTTTTTTCGTGCAAAGCGGGCCTTTTTCCGA
>JAGROF010000272.1 GCA_020440405.1 Chlamydiia bacterium | reverse complement strand
TTGGGAACTTTATCAATCAAGAGGTTTTAGGAACGGTGACGGCAGTCCCTTGGGCGATTGTCTTTGGACATCCAATCGATGGGAGTGTCCCTGCGCCTCGCCATCCCGCACAGCTTTATGAAGCCCTTTTTTATTGTCTGACTTTCCTGGTATTTTGGCGCCTATTTCCTCGCCTTCTCCATCCCGTTGGGCGTCTTGCAGGACTGTTTTTTATTGTCACGTTTGGATTTCGCTTTCTTGTCGAATATGTTAAGGAAGAGCAGAGCTATATTTTTGGAAGCGCTTGGATCACAATGGGGCAACTTTTGTCAGTTCCCCTAATTCTTTTTGGGATTACCTTGCTGCTGCTTCGAAAGGGGCGAGAGGAATCAGCTGATCTGAAAGCTTCTTAAGCGTTTCTTGAAGTTTTTCTTTGGACCAGTCAGGGTGGGCACGCATCAGCGAGGTTTTATGCCATAGAAGAAAGCGTTCGTATGTGGAAGTGTGGCCATCGGTCAATACATGATACCAATGGTACTTATAGAGAATCCACAGACGCTCTTTGAGCTCTTCCTCAAAAGAAGCAAGAAGGGGAAACTGCTCGGTTGCTTCTTGGGTGATCTCTTGAATAAAATGGTGGTGGTCAATCGTGTATTCATCAAGATGGAGGGTTTTCCATTTCTTTTCGATTAAAGAAAGAAGAGGGGTGCGAGAATCAAAATGAATGGTGCGAATGAGCATATCATTTTGAGCGACCCAAACATCCAATTTTTCTCGGATTTTTTCCTGATCGTATGGAATTGCCATCACTTTTTTAAAGAATTGTAGTGTGCTACTGATCACCATTTTGAAGGATTGTTTGGGATTGTCAATCAGCACATTCCCTAATTCTTGCTTAAGAATGGGGAGAAGGGTGGAAGGGGTATGAGAAAGGAGATTTCCTTCTTCTTCGATAATTTTCCATATCAGAAGCTCAAATTGTTCGATCTGCGAGGAAGAAAGCATAGGGAGAGAAATCCCTTTCTGATAGGCAATAACAATTGCCTCTTCTGCGCCAGAATCGAGAGCTTTTTCATCATGCATCAAATGCATCTCTGCATTTATAAAGACGAAGAGAGCTTGATCCATGTTGGGAGGAAGTTGTTTGCTTTGGCATTCTTTGACAGCGTGGATGGCGCGCAAGAGTGCACCGCGATCAAGATTTTTGGGAAGGCCTTCAGCAATTGTATAGAGGGCTAGGATTCGTTGGATGAGTTCCAAGCGATGCTCGTCACTTGTGAGAAGCGCATTTGTTTTTCCCATCTCGATTTGGTGGCGGATAAAGGCTTCAATGGCGTGGCGTTCTTTGAGAGAAAAGTGGCAAGAGATCAAGGAGCTATGGTAGAGCTTTTCGGCAAGAATCATTGAAAGGGTTGAGGTGAGCTGACTATCTTTTGCTAGGGTTTTAATCTTAAAATAAGCATTGAGTTTGCTTAAGATTTTTCGTTTGAGGAGTGAAGGCTCGAAATTTTCCCCATTTGCTGTGAGTTCAAGCTGCGTTTTAACAATCAGTTTATCGATACTATCATATTCATCATAAGGGCTTTTTGCCTGCATAGGGCTGAGATCCTTCAGCAAGTGTTTTTGTACGGACCAAATGATGCGTGTGAGTGTGTCTAATGCCGGGCGGCTCCCCTCAAGCGTTGCAATACACTCGGAAAGTTTTGTGGCAATTTGCTTGGCGCGGGTATAAGGAGGTAAGTGGTTAACCGTTACGGTTTTCTTCAGATTTTCTCGAATCATATACTTGAGATTCAAGGCACCGTTTTCCTTAAAAGCTTCCTTCTGTCCCTGGATTTTTTCATAGTAGTAGCCGACTTTTTCCCACACTTTTCTTAAAGCAGAGGCACCTAAGCGGTACTTCGGAAATTTCTTCTTAAATTCAGGAAGAATTTTTGCTAAAAGATTGGCTTCAATTTTCCCTGACCACTTACTCACTGAGCCCCGTTCTTGGATCTCTCCTTTAATTTTACGGGAAAGAAACAGACTTAAATCGGAGAAGGGATCGTAAAAATCTTCGGTTTCATCAATAGGATTTAAGAGAGGCTCTTGATCTCGACTAGTATACTTCTGTAGTTCATCAGAATCTGGATTGGGGTAAGAGTGGGAAGAGGAAAGGCCTGACATCTTTTTATCCTTATAAAATGACATTTGTTTTCCTCTATCTCATCTCGAGGATTTTTTTGTCCAAAAGTTTTTATCTCATTCTATACTCAAACAACTTCAAAAGTTGGTTTTGGGTTAGCGCGAAAGCTTTCGGAATTCGTCGATCTTAAATGACCTAATTAGAAATAT
>JAGROF010000271.1 GCA_020440405.1 Chlamydiia bacterium | reverse complement strand
CGGTAATCGTGATATGAGGTGCAGAGAGCTGGATAGGACCACACCCTGTATTGGTGAGCGCTCCTTCGAGATGAATGCCTCCTGCTCCCTCTGTTTGGAAAATAAGGGGATGCGGGCTATGAAACGTATGCTGGACATCTCCTTTCACAGTGATCGACCCCAGGCCCCCTCCCTTCCCATCAAAATACGTTGTGATAGTGACAGGCCCAGCTTCAATTTCTTCAATGAGTTTGCAGATCGTGATATTGCTAAAGTCAGAAGTGGGGTTTCCTTCATAGTTATAGGAAGGGATCGTGCTAATGGTGACATCAGACTCGGGATCGAGCGTGAGCATCCCACGGCGATGAAAGGTTCCCGTATGATAAAAGCCCTTCTTTCCTGAAATTTCGATATCTTTGACCGACGCCGTTCCTTGAAAATGCGCTTCTCCTTCGGAAAGGAGAGCAAGGGTTTCTCCCTCAAGGATTCCTGAAGGTTTCACACGGGTTTCATTTTCACTCCAGAGGTAAACCCGTCCTCCGACATCTTTGATCGTGATGCCATAAGGGTTATCTTCTGCGCGCACGTAGGTGTACTTCCCTACTTTTGAAAGAATTGATCCTCCAACAATGACCTCACTTCCAATAAATGCTAACGCTCCATGGTTTGCTGTGACTTTTCCGTCAACAAGGACCTCTTTTAAGGAAGAAGCAATGAGACCACCCACTTCAACATAAGAGTCTTTTCCAAATAAAATGCCATTGGGGTTCAAAAGGACAATCTGTCCATTACTGAGAAGAGCTCCATGAATTTCACTTCTTAAGGTTCCAGTCACCTGGTTTAGAACCCAAGCCTCCCCATTAGGTTGATGAAATTGTGTCATTTCTCCTGGGAGAATCGAAAAATCTTTCCAATGAAGAATCGCGCCGTCGCTTGTCTGAAGATGAAGATGCTTCCCCTGCTGCTCAAAAGTGCAGGTTCCCGAAACCACATCCAGGCCAGAGGGATTTCCCCACAATGTGGCGACCACAAGAAAAAACAAAAGGATTTTCATAATCTCTTGTTAACTGGAAAAATAGAAAGGATCAATGATATTTTTTTCCGTTTGCTTGAGCAAGTAGACGGATCTTTTCAATAAACGGTAATAACCCTTTCTCTTCTAAGGCGGAGATTTCAAAAAGGGTTTCTTGAGGAAAGGGATACCGCTCTTTAAAGGCGCTGATGATTTCAGGATCCCCTTTATCGATTTTATTGAGGGCGACAAGAAAGGGCTTTTTGGAAATGTCGGAAGAATAAGCCTCTCCCTCTTTTCGGAGTGTGAGAAAATCTTCAAAGGGATCTCTCCCTTCCTCTCCAGAAATGTCGATCAGATAGATCAGTGTGGAAGAGCGTTCTACATGTTTTAAGAAAGATAAACCCAGTCCACGGTCAGCGTGGGCATCGGGAATAATTCCTGGGATGTCTGCTAAATAAACGCGAGAAAAATCCTCAAACTCAATAAAACTTAAGTTGGGTTTCAGTGTCGTAAAGGGGTAGTCTCCTGTTTTTACTTCAATGGCTGCCAGTTTTGAAAGAAGGGTGGATTTTCCTGCATTGGGAAACCCCATAAAGCCAACATCTGCAATCAATTTGAGTTCGAGTTCGACTGACCTGACGGCCCCCGGCTTTCCTGACGTGCACTTGGTAGGAGCTTGGTTGGTCGAGGTTTTGAAAAACGTATTGCCTTTGCCCCCTTTGCCTCCCTCACATAAAAGAAATTCTTCTCCACTTTCTGTGAGATCGTAGAGCAATCCCCCCGTTTCGCTGTCTCGCACTAGGGTGCCACATGGAACATTTAGGACCAGAGGTTTTCCATTCTTTCCCTGCCGATTATTGGTGCCCCCTCCGCCTCCATTTTCTGCCTGCATCAGGCGCTTGTTCCGAAACTGATCAAGAGAGTAGATTTGAGAATCACTGCGGATAATGACCGATCCACCGCAGCCGCCATTCCCTCCATAAGGGCCTCCCTTAGGGATGTACTTTTCGCGGCGCCAGGCAACAACTCCATTGCCCCCTTTGCCCGCACAGAGTTTGAGCTTGACGCGGTCAGTAAACATGATATTTAAAAAATAGTCTTAGAGGGTGTATGCGAATTA
>JAGROF010000270.1 GCA_020440405.1 Chlamydiia bacterium | reverse complement strand
GGTAGGGGCGAGCGACAAAGTAGCCGAACCCTACGACGGTGCAGTTGGTTGCAGAGATCTTTTGAGTCATCAGGTGATCCTAAAATGGGTTTTAAGAGTTTCTCCCACTGCTACAATTGCAGCACGGGCTTCATCAAGAAGGCCGGCCATTTGAAAAAAGCCGTGTACCATCCCTGAATAACGTTTAAGGGTCACAGGAACACCACTTGCCTTAAGCTTTTTGGCGTAAGACTCCCCTTCATCTCGCATGGGGTCGTATTCTGCTGTCACGATAAAGGCAGGAGGAAGGGAAGAAAAGTCAGAGGCATAAAGAGGAGAAATTTGGGGATGTCTGGGGTCTTCATCTCCTTTAAGGTATTGCTTGCGGTACCATTCCATGGATTCTTTTTCGAGAAGGTATCCTCTCCCATATTCCTGATGGGAAAGGGAGCTGAAGGTGAAGTCTGTTTGAGGATAGACCAAGACTTGATAAGAGATCTGAGGGTGGGGTTCGTCACGCACTTCCTGAGAAAGGACAGCAGCGAGGTTTCCCCCGGCATCTTCTCCTCCAATCGCAATTCTTCCATCCGAACCGATCTCTTTGGGATGGGCGCTGATCCAATGGAGCACAGCTTTTGCAGCATGGAGAGCTTTAGGATAGGGATTTTCGGGAGCAAGAGGGTAATTCATCGAAGCAACAAGACAGCCACTAGCATCTGCAAGGGCGCGGCAGGTAGGATCGTGGGCATCGATATCCCCTTTGACAAATCCTCCTGGATGAAAGTAGAGAAGGACCGGAAGAGAAGTATTTTCTTTGGGATAGTAGAGGCGGATGAGGAGGTTTCCTTCTTCGTGATGAATGATATGATTCATCACCTTTGCTACAGGAACGGGTTCCCCTGCTAAGGGACGCATCTTCATCGGTCCTTTCCGGATTTCAGCCAAAGGGAGACGGGAAAGCGGAGGATTGTTTGCTTCTTTAGTGACAGTAATGATCTCTTTCAACGTTGGATGTAGTGTCATGGTGTTTATTATGAGGATTTGGAAATTTCTTTGAAAGTCCTCAGTTTTCCCTTCTTAAAAAATTATTTATGCATTAGACTGAGAGACGTTCTCTGAATTTTATGATTTGAGGGACAATTTGATTTTTTGGAGAAATTTTTTATGGAAAACGGAGTCAACTTAGTAAAGTTGGCGGAGTTTGAATAGTAAATTTCCCCGAAAAAGGAATTGAACAGCAAATTAAAAAATTCAGAGAACGTCTCTGAGTCAGTCAAGGTTAACTACTGTTGGAGTTATGATGAAAAAAGTCTTGTTAACGTTATGCGTAATCATTGCCACTCCTCTAATGGCAATACAGCAACCTGCAGGGGCCCAGCCACCTACTCCTTTGATTTTACTCAATGCAGGAGAACATCTTCTTTGTGGGAAAAGTCGCGATGGAAAAATTGAGTTTGAGGATGGAACGCAGTTTAAAGCGCTCTCTTCTGAAGCCCTTAAGGTCTACGAAGAATGGGAATACCACGATCACTTAGCGGTTACACCCAATACGCTTCCGATGGGAGGATCTGAGTTTTATGTCACCAACTTAGACCAAGGCAATGAGTTCATTCATGCAAACTTCCTATCAGCCACTTATGTCGATAATGACTATACGCAACATGTCCACCATATCGACCCACATGATGGGGAAATATATATTTGGAATGGTGCGGGAACTGAAACGGTTTGGAAACTTGATTCCAATGATCTGGAGCTTCTTGAAAATTGGCGACATGGGGATCGCGTGGTTGTGGGGCTCAATGACCTTTGGATTGAAAAAATGCGCTCTGAGTGCGAATTTGTCATTGTTAATTGTGACAGAAGCTATCTCAAGCACATTCGAGTTTCCCCTGTTTTGGATATAGATTGACCTGAAGAGGGTTTCGGATTATCGTGAAAACATATGGATCCGGCAAACGACTTCTCTCTTTCAGCTCAAGGCTTTAAATACTGGGAAATCTTCCTCTCTTGGCTCTTTAAATATGAGACGCGGTGTTACGCCCTCAAAAAAGAGCCTTTTGTTTATGAAAATCCTTCGGAGCCCTTTACCCGATTTGGGAAGACCTACCGGGAAAAGATGGCATCTAAAGGAATCATCTGCCGGGTGACGCCTCATTTTGAGGATATTGAAAAAGCATCTCAAATATTAAAGATGCTTTACGAGACAGTTGAAGATCCCCAAATGTGTGAGTGGGCGGTTAGTGAAGTCCTAGCAAAGGTGATGGCGTATCGCAATCTTAAAAAGGGACACACAATTCCCCTTCCGATGCGAAACAGCAAGGGAGGCATAGAAATAGCAACCTATGTTGTTGATCGGGTGTTTGATCTCTGGAATAAGGTTCACGCTTTTGGACTGGTCCGCTTTGACGCTTTAGCTGGAGCCCCGATTCTCTTATTTCGTGGAACAGATTTTTCCTTTATGAATGAGGGGGGCCGCGCTTCGATTATTAGTGACCTGGATCCCAAAGGTCCTGGATACAGTCTGTTTGAAAAGGGAAAG
>JAGROF010000269.1 GCA_020440405.1 Chlamydiia bacterium | reverse complement strand
AAGTTTTGAAGTTGTTTGGGTATATTTTTATCTACCCCAGGAAAGGATAAACAACAAGAGGAATCGAGATCCATCCCGACTTCTTCTCCTACTAAAAGAAGGACAAAACCTTTCTCTTTAAGAAGAAAATAAGTCTCCCTTGCGTGAGGCTGAAAAAGAGAAGTATACACCATCACTCCCCTTCTAAACAAAGCCTTTTCGATTTTTTGAGCCCAATCGATAAGATTTTTTTGATCGCTTCCATAAAGAAAAAATATTTCCCCCAGATGGCCCAGCTGTTTAGCTCGCATCTCAGGGGTGATGAGGGAGATTTCTCCCTGAACCTGTTTGTCAAGGACGGCTTCAATCAGCCCCCCGCCAGATTGACGGTACCCATGGACTAAAACAAAACGTGAAGTCTCCACAATCTCTGTTGACAAGTCACAAGCAATCGTCTCTTCGAGATCGAGAATCACTTCCCCTATCTCATGCCTTTGAATTGTCCTTTTTTCCTGTCCCTTTAAGGTCACCGAGTCAAACACTTTTCGAATCTCTGTGACTGTGCACCCGACTTTTTGTGTTCCTAACTTGAAAAAATACCGATTTCCCTCTTGAATCGCTTCCTTGTCGAGCCAAAATAAGCGTACCAGAAGTCTTTCAGCGCACCGAGGATCCCCCTCCTTTGAAGCAATCTCCCCACGGGTAATAAAAAGTGGGTCTTCAAGTGTCAGCCCCGTCGAGTATCCAGCCTCTCCTTTGCCTTCTAAAGAGCGGACACGACTCGTTTGTCCTGAAGGGTAAAAAGTCAGTTGATCTCCCACTTGAACCCTTCCCGTTTCAATTCTTCCTGCTAAAATTCGCCGCTCGTCCCCTTGCTCGGTAAACTTGTAAACCCCTTGGATCGGAAAACGAAACGGGGCCTTCTGAGCTCCACTCATCCCTTGAAAATGATCCATCGCCTCGAGCAATGTCGGCCCCTGATACCAAGGCATCTTTGGAGAAAGCATTGCCACGTTATCTCCTTGAAACCCACTCACAGGAATCACTGCGCGCGGCACAATGCCCACTCCCTTCAAAAAGGAGGAATAGTCTCTTTTTAACGCCTCAAAAACCGCCTGCTGATAGTCTGCTTGATCCATCTTATTAATCAGAACAGCCACTTGCTTGACACCTAATAGAGAGAGAAAGTACCCATGCCTCTTGGTGTTTTCCCGCACCCCTTCTTTGGCATCGATCACAATCAACGCCCCATCAGCATGGGAAGCGCCTGTCACCATATTGCGGATAAACTCCACATGACCTGGAGCATCTAAGATCAGATAAGGACGTCTTGCGGTCTTGAAAAAACACCGAGCCGCATCAATCGTGATTCCCTGAGACTGCTCTTCTTTGAGAGCATCTAAGAGAAAGGCATACTCAAAAGGCTTGCTATTACAGGCGCAATACCGCTTCACAGCCTCCAGTTTTCCCTCAGGAAGCGCTCCACTATCGGCAAGGAGGCGCCCAAGAATGGTGCTCTTCCCATGGTCGACATGACCCACAATGACGAGGGGCATCATCATTACATGTAACCTCCTCGTCTGAGCAGCTCCAATCCCCCTCGATCTTCCTGATCTTGTGCACGCCCACTCCGTTCGGCAATATTTTTTAGCTTTCCTTCCTCAAGCTCTTGAATCACTTCTTGGAGGTTGGAAGCATGCGACTGAATCGGCTTGGTGCATGGACCACATCCTAAAGAGCGGTACCGCTTTCCCTCCCCCCGATTAAAGTAAAGATCGACAATCGGAACCTCTTCCCGCGCAATATAGTGCCAAATATCGGTTTCCGTCCAATCAAGAAGAGGATGCACACGCACATGCGCTTTGGAAGGAAAATCGGTGTTAAACTGCCCCCAAAATTCAGGGGGTTGATCTGAGATTTCCCAATCGTTAGAGATGCCACGCGGAGAAAAAATCCTTTCTTTGGAGCGGCTCCCCTCCTCATCAGCGCGAATGCCCACAATGAGTCCCCCGTAAGGCTCTCGATTCGTGTCCCTCTCATACTCCCCTGTCTCTAGGTTCATCTTATAGCGAGGACCACTTCCATTAATCGTCTGGCGCAGCGCCTCAGTTTTGAGCGCTTTGCAGCAGTCGATACAGCTCACCTTTCCATCAGGGAAAGTCTCTTTTTTCTTGAGCGCCTCTTCATTTTGTCCATAGACCATCTGCAACCGCCATCTCAGAGCCAATTGATCCCGGTACGCAATCATTTCAGGTATTTTAAAACTCGTATCGATATGAACAAGGGGGATGGGGATATGACCAAAAAACGCCTTTTGACAGAGCTTTAACAAAACGGTGCTATCTTTCCCCACAGACCATAGCATCGCTAGGTTTGGAACATGCTCGTAGGCTTCACGAATAATAAAGATGCTTTGGCTTTCTAGTTTGTCTAAGTGTTCCATTTTACATGCATAATCTTTAACATCGTTTGGAGAAGTTCGTTTTGCGTTAGAATTCCAATCACTTGTTCTTTTTGATCCACAACAGGAACAGCTTCGACTTTCTGCTCACAAAAGACTTTCATGATATCCATGAGTTCGGTTTCTGGATCTGCACAAAGCGTGTGCTCAGCGGTAAGGTCTTGGAGTTTTTTCCCTCCTCCCGCCTCAATGCCTTTTAAAATATCCTGATCAGACAGCATTCCTAGCAGCTTTCCCTCTTCGTTTAAGATAGGAAAATGCTTGATGTCATGACGCTTGATTTTCTCCCAGGCTTCTTCAACAGAAAGGCCCCCTTCGAGTTTCATCATCTGCTTATTCATGATTTCACTCGCTAAAACAACAGACTTTTTGCGATAAAGCTTCTCACTTGCTTTTAAGAACTTTTGCTGTGCATCGTCTTGATTCTGATCAAAAAACTGTTGCTTCGAGTC
>JAGROF010000268.1 GCA_020440405.1 Chlamydiia bacterium | reverse complement strand
TACTGGACAGAGAAAAAGTGCGTTAAATTTTAATGATTCTCCAAAAAGTTCCCTGGCTTTCTACCTGAAGGTGATGCTTTTGGGTGAAGCGTTTGAGGGCTTTCTGAATGGGGAACCCCTTGTCCTGCCCCCATAGAAAGTCATCTCCACACAAAATGCCGCCACTTTGCTGGATCAGAGGATACCAAGCCTCTAAGTCTTGGAAGACAGAGGTTTCATCGTGAGAGGCATCGACATAGAGAAGGTCAATTGGGGGAAAGGGGCGCTTGGAGGCTTCAAGAGTGGTCATTTTAAGGGGAATGATTTGATCGGTCAGGCGTGTTCGAATGACATTTGAGAGGAATTGGTGGTAAAGGTGAGAGCAATCTTGAGTGTGTTCTGCGGATCCTTTCCAATGATCAACTGCGTAAACCCTTCCATAAGAAGGGAGAAAGGTTGCCATAAAGATCGTTGAGATGCCTTGCCAACACCCTAGCTCTACCACCGTTTCGATTTTATTTTCTCGAAGGAGAGCACCTAATCCCATGACAGAGTCTTTGTTAAAGTAGTTATGGCCATTAAAAGGAAGGGGTTCCTCGACCTGGTTATAGGGAGCAGGGAGAAGAAAAGAAGGAAGGGGAGAGAGAGAAAATCCTTTGGGGCCGTGAGGGATAATGAGATCTCTTTCTAGGAGTGTTTGCAGTGTGGATAAGGAAATTCCTAAAGCTTCTGGCGAAGGAAGGATGCCTCCAAAAAGCTGAAATAACTTGATCGCACTTAAGATGTTTCGATTTTGTTTCTCCATAATTATTTTATTATATTTAAAAAAATATAATTACAATACTTTACTAATTAATTCATATATTATAATTAATAGATATAGGACTCAAAAGACCTTGTTAGGAGTAAACACATGAAAAAGCTAGATACACTAGTTTGCATCTTTCTCTGCATTGGTGGTTTAAACTGGGGGTTAGTCGGACTGTTTGAATTCAACCTTGTTGAATACTTCGTTGGCAGAAGTTGGTTAGACAGACTGATTTACGTACTGATCGGTGCGGCTGCCGTTTACCAAGCAGTAGGTTGGAAACAAATTATGAAACGCTGGAAATAAGTAATACAGCTGGAGGATTTCCGTAATGATGAAAAGACTTGATGGCCTAGCCATATTTTTTCTCGTTCTAGGTGGAATCGTTTGGGGATTCGTGGGACTTTATCGACTCAATCTCGTTGAGTATGTTTTTGACCGCGAGTGGCTTGTCCGCATCATTTATGTGCTATTCGGATTTGCCTTCATCTACCACACGATTGCATGGCGCGTGAACAGCAAGAAGAAAAAAGCAAAGAGATAAAAACTCGACTAGACGAGCTCGGTAACCGAGCTCGCCTATTTTCTTGCAAACAATTGCGCGTTCCTTATACTTCCATGCTTTATGGACGTATCCCTCATTCCACTTTCAATTACTCTAAGAAAAGAGTCCCTCTTTGAGGAAGGCTCCATTAAAGAGAACCCTGAAGTTCCCGTCTACCGGGAAACCCACCCCTTTGCTCCCTTGCCAAAAGATGTGGCTCAGTATGAGCAAGTGCAGAATCTGTGTGTTGGGGTCATTGAGATAGTAGTGGAGGGGTTTATAGGGCTTAGGAGAGACAAGCCTGAAATCTTTTGTTCAACAGAAGAAAAAGGAGGGATCCCTGTCGATTCGCGCATTAGTGTACAACGAACTGCTGCGAAACTGATCGGGGATCTTGAAGCGAAAAAGAACCCTAAAACTCCTAAAATTAATCAATTCCATCAGAGAAAAATCGAGTGGGTTCAGGAAGCAAGAAAGAAGCTATTGGAATTCTTTGGAAAAGAGGTGATGTTTGATACACACACAACAGAAGCCGATATAGGTCGCTGGGCTCAAGAGAGTATCAAAGCCCTTTTCCGTGTTGAAGTAGATCCTAAAGATTTTCATTCTATAGGAAAGAGCATCAACGGCTATTTCGGATCCTTAACCTATGATCAGGAAAGACATGAGCGGTTTTATAAGTATTGCCGCGCGGGGTTTGAGGTTGTGGAGATCCCAAAAGTAGGGGACACAGTGTGGTATTCAGGGGGAACGGCGTTTCTACAAGGGGTTGTAACAGAAAAGGGAATTCAAACCGGTGTGAAAGGGAAAAAAAGGGTGCACTCCCTATTTGATGTAGGATCTGAGTATGGGCGAGAAGCAATTTTTTTGAGGCGCCTTTGATTCAAGAGATTTTAAAAACCTATCCGAGTCAGAAAATTATTGAAACCCTTCAGCCTTATCTTTCAGAGGAGAGGATAGAAGGGATGAATGCCGTCCTTTCTCACCGCATTCATGGGGTGCACGTTGCGATTGAAGCTCCCTATGATATTCATAACGCCTTAGCAGTGGTGCGAACAGCAGAAGCCCTTGGCATCGGTTATGTCCACTTCATCAATGCCATCATGAAGAAGGGACAGGGGAAAAGCACGACCAAAGGGACGCTTAAGTGGGTCCATCTGATGCGTCATGAAACGCTTGGAGAATTTTTACAAGAGAAAGGGGATTTTCTCCTTGCTGGTGCCTGCGCAGATGCCTCTTTAACCCTAGAAGATCTTCCAACCGATCGCCCTCTTTGCTTTCTTTTTGGGAATGAAAAAGAAGGACTGACGGCAGAGGCACAGAAAGCGTGTGATTTGTATTTTTCTGTTCCCATGTTTGGCATGGTAGAGAGCTTGAACCTTTCAGTTGCGGCAGGGATTTCTTTGTATGATTATCTCAAACGAAAAAGGCAAGAGATGGAGAAGCAGGGAGATCTAGATCCAGAGAGTCTTCTCAATGAAAAAGCCCACTTTTATATTCGCTCCTTAGGAATCGAGCTATCCAGCCGCCTTCTTGAGAGAGAGTAGGTGAATTAAAAATTTTTATCTTTTTGCCTTTTTTGATTAATTAATCTGCTCGATCTCGACAACTTTACTCAAGTTTTCAG
>JAGROF010000267.1 GCA_020440405.1 Chlamydiia bacterium | reverse complement strand
GAAGAGGATACGGTTGTTGTTGATAAGGAGATGCGGAAGTATTTTGAAACCCAAATTCAAAAGTTCGAAGAAGATTTCACTCCTGGGATGGAATTCCTTCAGGCCCTCCTGAAAAAGGTCCCGATTCATGTCCTACCGAATTGGTACCCGATTCCCAGAACATCAAATAATATTTTTAACTCTTTGATCGAAAAATACCTAGAAACCCCCCAAACGTTTCAAAGGTATTTGTCTGAGTTAAACCTGGGAGATCCAATCCTCAACGGGATCGTGACCGATCTCTTCTCTGCTCCAGGCTATAAGATGTACTCTGACGAGATCCGCAAAAAATATGAGCTCTCGGAAGAGTCCTTTGAGGAACACCTTCTCTATCTAGAGTTTAACCTGGTCTGCTGCCTGGTTTACGAGAAGAAAGACGATGAATGGGTCGAAGTGGTCACGCTATTTAAAGAGTGGAAGGACTACCTGAGCTTCTTAAGTGAAAGCCAACCCAAAGAAATTTCTGAAAAAGATCAAGTGAAGCGTACTCGCCCGCATGACTTTTCTTTTGCAGAGGACCTCTCGACGATTCTAGCCCTTTCGATCTCTAAACCTTTATTTGTCCGCCTAAACCAAAACGAGGAGTGGACCTTTGATAAAGGGTCGATTTCTCAAGTTGCTAAGCAATGTAAGGGGTTTGATTTAAAGAGTGAGGAAGGACAAGCCCACTTTTATAGCTATATGGCGCAAGTTTTAAACAAGCTTCTTTTCCTAAAGCTCGCACGGATTGAAAATAACCAGCTTACTCCTGCTGAAGACGTTGAAGAGTGGCTCACCCTTCCTATTGAAAAGCGGGCGCTTAATATTTACAAGCAAACCTTAAGCAAATATTCCTTCTCAGAATTCCCGAAAGAAATCTGTACCGAAAGGAACATCCATGAAATCGAGAAGAGCATTAGTCGGATTATTGATTCGGGTTGGGTCCTTCTTGAGGAGTTCCTAAATGGAATTATTGCCCCCATTTCTGAAAACAGTAAAATGTCACTGAAAAAGACAGGGCGCTATTGGAAATACTCTCTCCCTGATTATTCTGAAGAGGAACTGACTTTGATCCGCAAAGTGATTTTCCACTGGCTCTTTGAAGGGGGAATCATCGCTACAGGGACTTATAAAGGCAATGAGTGCCTGCGTATTACTCCCCTGGGCCAATCGATGTTTGGGTAGAAATCCCCCGTGTGTTAAACAGCAAATATGTTTGACCAAACGTTCTCGCTGATCGACATCCCCCGTCTCATCACTCTGATCTTCTTAGAAGGGATCCTTTCGCTGGATAATGCCTTAGCCATTGCTGTGATTGTCCGCGGTCTGCCGGTTTACTTGCGACAAAAAGCACTTTTTATCGGTCTGGTCTCCTCAATTGTTTTACGCGCCATTGGAGTTCTCAGCGCTGCCTACCTGATTCAGCTCCACTGGGTTCAGATCATTGGGGGGCTCTATCTGATCTACCTTGCAGTGTCTCATATCCTTTCCAAACACAAAAGTCAGGTCGCATCCCCCAAAAACCGGGTATTTTGGCGTACTGTAGTCATGGTTGAGCTCACAGACTTTATTTTCGCTATTGATTCGATCCTTGCCGGATTGGCGCTCATTGGGATTTCGTTCCATCACCACGAGATTCCCCCCAAACTTTGGATCGTCTACGTCGGAGGGGTTTCAGGGCTGGTGCTCATGCGCTTTGCAGCGAGCCTCTTTACCCATCTCATCGACAAATACCCCCGTCTTGAAATTGGCGCTCATCTAATTGTCGGGTGGATTGGCCTCAAGCTTCTCCTCGAGGTCCTTGTTAAAGGGCTTCCCTCCTGGACTGAACCGATCTTCTGGTGCGGAATCGTCCTTTTCTTTGCCTACGGGTTTATTAAGAAGCTTGATAGGCCAAGAATTGATAGGCATCAATGACTTTTGCGCTAGGCTTGTCATGGAAGCAGCGAATCATGAGCTCCATTGCAGGTCTCACCACCTCACGCTCTTTTTCGATGACCTTTTTCTGAGGCTCCTGCTTGTCTTCTAAAAGGTCTAGAAAAGCGGTCATCCTTTCTTCTTTGGATTTGACGGTGGAAATGCGCGTCAGATCCCGCTCTTCTTCAACGATAAAGTAGCGGTAGCCGTAGTTTGTGGCGACTTCAGAGGCGCGCCGCAGAGCGTACTTGCGGACATCTTCAGGCCCGGTATGCTCGTTGGCTCGAAATGTGACCGTAAAGCGATCGACCGAAAGGCGATAATCGCCATAGCCTTCCCCCATAAAGTTTCTTGCATGATAAGTGGTAGCTGTCGAGCACCCCACCAATAAAAGGGCTGAGCCCAAGATCCATAATTTTTTCATTCCATTGCCTCTTTTCCAAGAGGGATGATAGCATAGTTTTTGTAAATTGCAAGGAGAAGATTTTCCTTGATGGCAATCGCTGTTCTTGGGAAAATGGGAGGAATGAATAAGAAAAATGATTCAGAACTTGTCTCTAACCGACGAGCCCGCCACGATTACGAAATTCTGG
>JAGROF010000266.1 GCA_020440405.1 Chlamydiia bacterium | reverse complement strand
GTCCCATGCCTCTTGGAGGGCATAAACGCTCATGGGACCATATTGGACCTTTTCGGTATCAAGGTAGTACCACAGCTTTTCAGGAGGTTGGCTTCCGACTTCGCTAGAAAGGGGAAGAGAGGGGGCACTATTTTCTGTAGCAGTTGCAAGTGCTTTTTGTTTGCTTGGGAGAAAGTAAAGAATCCCGATAGCAATGACCCCTAAGATGACTCCCAGGACAAACCAAAGGGAAGGGTTTCTTCCGCGCCGGAGTGCCATCCGTGAAGAAATCCACCCGAGGGTGAGCCAAGAAGCGAGGCAAAGGAATGTGTACATTGTCTTACTCCTTAAGAGACGTTCTCTGTGTTTTCCCATGAGTTTAGCACATTGGATAATAAAAACATTGAAAATATTTCTTATATGGTTTTCAATGTCCACATATTTTTGTCAACGCACCCAAAGTGGGTACAAAGCATAAAGGGGCTTAGATATGGAAGTTCGTCATTTTGATGCGATCCATCATACTAATTTGATTTATGGAATTACGGTCGTTGCTGTAAAACCTGCTGAGGGTGAACTGGGCGGATGGGAAGTGATTCGGCCGGAAGAAGAAGCGCACTATCATGTGCGTACGATTTGTCATCAGCTTGCTGTCGACTTTTTGGCGCATCGGGACCAAAGAGATTATATGCCTCTGGGATTTGATGGAGAAAGGGTGTCTGCAATTCAAACCGATAATGAGTTCCGGACGCATGCTGTTATTGAGTTTGAAGCGCTCAATAGAGAGAGAGAAGAGGGGGAACGCATTGGAGAGCAAGAACCTCCTGTTTTTCATGTTCCGGAGCATGAAAGTGTAGAGGCTAGAGAAAAGAGAGAGCTCGAGCAAACGCTTACTGATCGGCTGGTAGAGGCCTTTCAAGAAACGACACTTGGCAGTAAGGATGGTAATGGGCGTTTGGAAGTAGACAGAATGCGCGCCATTCGAGATGATGTGCTCCGGAAGCATCGGGAAAGGCAAGCTCCGGTCATGCCAAGGGGAGAACATTTAAGAGGAGGAGGGCAGCCTCAGATAGGAGAGGGAGAAGCTGATATTAGTTGTGAGCCTAAATGGGTTGCTGTGGGAACAGTGTTTGGACTCGGTTTGATGCTTTTTAATCTTTTAAGGGAAGCGACAACGCCTGACCATCGTGAGCAGAAAGTTACCCATGTTAAAAAGGGATCATTAGGAACAGAAATGCATAGACCTACCACAATATATTAGAATCGTGTAGACTGGAAAGAAAACATGAGGTGAAAGCGTGCACGACCAGTTTAAAGAGCTTGATACAAAAGAGCTGAAATTTGCAGATACTGTTTTTGTTCGGGATATTGAAACGCGGGTTTTCCAGGCCATTGTAATCAAGTGTTTGGCAGAGATCGAGGGGGTTGCCCTCCTTGAGGGAAACCTGCTCGATAATTTGCTGGGGCGAGAAGGAAATGAGCGGATCAAGGGGATCCATGTAGAGCAGGATTCAAAGAATCACTCGGTCAGCATTAAGGTCGAGCTTAATGTGGCACATGGGATTTCAATTCCGCAGAAGGCTGAAGAGGTACAGTCGAAGATTACAAGTGAAGTCTGTCAGCTGACGGGCCTTCATGTCTCGTGTGTGCACGTGGTATTCAAAGCCTTGATTTCCGATACCCCTCTTGAGCAAGTCATCGAAGAAGAAATCATTAAGGAAGACGAAGAATTTAGCACAGAAGAGTTCTAATGCGCACTGGGCATCTCCTTTTTTCAGGGGTTCACTTCTTCATGATCTCTCTTTTGCTCGGGATGGGAGTTTTGTTTCTTGTCCTCCCTTACGCTCCCCTCTTTCGGATGCAACTCATTGCTTTCATTGAAAACCCTGCGGGAATGTGTCAATGGATTGGGGGAATCGTGCTAGGGATCGGAATGATTCTTTTTGCAGCAGCTTTTCTCTTAAGTCGCAAGCAGTATGTGCGAATAGAGATGAATGGCACGTCATTTGATGTTGATGAGAAGGTGATTCGGCGGTGTACTCTTTCCTATTTTCGTGAACGGTTTCCTGAATTTGAGCCCCTTTCAGATGTGGTGGTTAAGGGAAAGTCAACGATTGAGGTCTTTACCTCTCTTCCCGCCCCTCAAGAGGAGGAGTTTTTTGAGGAAGTTGAGGAAGAGTTGAGCGCTTTACTTGCTCGGCGGTTAGGGTATCAAAAGCCTTTTACAGTCACGTTTGTTGAAAGTTGATCAAGGCCTCGATGTCTTTTTGAGTGAGTCCGGAGAGGGCTTCTAAATCTTCCCGAGAAGCCTCTTTGATCTGTTTGACACTCCCAAAATGTTTGAGGAGAAGGGTCCGTTTTTTGGGGCCGATTCCCGGGATGCTTTCCAGCTCAGTTTGAATGAGGCGTTTGCTTCGCCGCTTCCGGTGATAGGAAATGGCCACGCGGTGCGCTTCATCCCGAATCTTTTGCAGGATAAAAAGAGTGGAAGAGCGGGGAGAGAGGTAGATCGGATCTTTTTTGTGGGGGATGAAGATTTTTTCAAAGCGTAGCCCTTTATCATGCCGCCCTTCCTCTTTAGCTAGGGAGATGACATCGACATTGGCGATTCCCAGCTCTTTAAACACATCCAGAGCCACATTTAACTGCCCCTTGCCTCCATCAACGAGGGTTAAATCGGGGAGCTCATCTTTTTCTTTGGCTTTAGAGTAGTGGCGTGTGAGCACTTCTCGCATCGCTCCATAGTCGTCCGGCTTATCGACTCCTTTGACTTTAAAGAGGCGGGTTCGTTCTTTATTCCGTTTCCCATCGGTAAAGCCCACCATGCAGGCAACGAGGTCGGTTCCTGAGATGTTCGAGGTATCAAAGCATTCGATTTGGACAGGGCAGCGGTCGAGTCCGCAGGTTTCTTGCAGATCAAGAAGGAGATCTTCTTGGGACTGGGCTTGCGATAAGAGGGACTGGGCGTTTTTATGGGCCAGCTCGAGGAGGTGCGCTTTTTCTCCTTTTTTAGGATAGATGAGTTTGAGATTTAAGAGATCTTCAAGGGTGTCTTGATTGTGCAGTTGTAAGGGAATCAAGACTTCTGGAGGAGGGTTATCCTTATTTTGGTAGTGTTGGAGAAGAAAAGTTTCCCAAATCTCTTCATCGGAAGAGGCGAGCTCGATAAATTTAAAATGGTCCGCTCCAATGAGGCGCCCTTCCCTGTACATCAGCTGCGCCATGATATGATGTTTTCCCTCATGGTAGAGAGAAAAAATGTCGCAGTCTTTCCCTTTGGAGCGCACAATACTCTGCTTGCTGCGGGTGACATGCTCGATTTGCTGGAGCGTTTTTTGGAGGGCTCCTGCTCGCTCAAATTCAAGGTTTTCAGATGCTTTAGCCATTTCTTCTTTAAGTTCTTTCACTAGGGCTTTGTCGTTTCCTTTCAAGAACTCAATCGCCCGCTTCACTTCGGCAGTATAGACTTCTTCCGTGCACTTTTGGACGCAAGGAGCCAAGCACCGTTTAATGGAGTAAAGGAGACAAGGGCGTTGACGCGTAGAAAGTTCCCGATCGGAACACTGCCGGAGTTTAAACACACGATTCATCAAATCTAAGGTTTGCCGGGCGGCAAATGCGCTGGTATAGGGACCAAAGTGGAGAATATTCCCTTGAGGTTTTCCCCGATACCGGGCCACTCGAATCATCGGCCACTGGTGTTTATGGTTGATCGTCAGGCTAATAAATGTTTTATCGTCTTTAAGTAGGACGTTGTATTTTGGTTGGTGCTTCTTGATCAGGGTATTTTCTAGAAGAAGCGCTTCTTTTTCTGAAAAGGTGACAATGGTGTCGATCTGCGTCACTTGTGTGGTAAGAAAGGGGACCATCATCCGTCCATCCCGCCCGGGGACAAAGTACTGCTTAACGCGGGCGCGGAGCTGTTTTGCCTTTCCAATGTATAGGATCTCCCCCCTTTGATTTTTCATCAGATAAACGCCGGGCTCTTTGGGGAGGGTCTCAAGCTCAAGATTCATTGCATAGATAAACTGATTTAAATGAGTTATAGGAATTTCTCTTTAATTAATGTTTTGCAAATAAAAAAACCACAGAGGACACACAGATCACGGAGAGAAAAGAATATCTCCGTGTCCTCTGTGCTCTCGGTGGTTCATCAAAATAAACGACTTTTATTTTTGGAAACGGTCAAGGATATAGAG
>JAGROF010000265.1 GCA_020440405.1 Chlamydiia bacterium | reverse complement strand
AGATTTTTTCTTTCCATTTTGATCACATTATCCATGAGACAAGGGGTTAAAATGGAAAGAAAAAAGATGCCAAAGAGGCTGGAATAAAAAACATCTTTATTATGAGATAGGGTCGCTGCTCCTTGCAATCAAACCATCCCTCAGTTAAATTTTCATCTTTGCAAAAGGTTGCAAAGATGAAAGTAAAACTTTTTCTTCTCGCTCTTTGTTGGAATGTTTTAGCTGCAATTGAAAGCATTCCCTATCAAGAAATTGCTTATGGAGGAGAACCAAGAGGGCTCGTTGGGGGATGCGTCAATGTCATTTCTGGTGATTATGTTTTGAGTGAGGTCGATTGGGTCGTGCAAGGACACCAGCCCATTGTGATTAAGCGGCGTCACCTCTCCAGTCAAACCTATGGAGATCAATGGGCAGGCTGGGAATTTTTCTTTAACCACTTAAAGGCAAATTTTTATGTGATTAATGAGTCCTATGATCCAGTCGACCAAGCAACCTATGAGACAGGTCAAGCTGTTATTCCAGAAAAGTACGGGTTCTCTTTAGCCTACGAAGGAACCTTTCTTGGGGGAAACCCTTCAGGATCCCTAAAGTTAAAGGGAGAGTATCCCCATGCGTTAACAAACTGTCATACGGGAGAGATTGGAGGGAGATACAACACATTTAACAATCATGTGTGCTTTGATCCCGACGCACACACAGTCTTAAAAGTCTATGGACCTGATAGTTCTATCCGTGCCTATCAGAGATTCAAAGGAGATAAAGAAGAATACTACCTGAGATGGGAGCGCCTTCCCAATGGAAATAAAGTTCACTACCAATGGCATGAAGTTGAACGAGAAAGGCGTCTCAAAAGAGTGACGACAACGGATGAACATGTGAAGAAAACCTACGCTTGGATGGATATCGATTATGTGATGCACGGCAGACGGCTTGACCGGATTGAAATTCGAACAAGTGATCAGCAACACATCATCTATAAAATGGCACACAAGCAAGGAGAAAGACAAACCTTTTGGGCTTTAGAAAAGGTCGAGAGCACCAGTAAACCCACCCTTTGCTACGATTATTGGGGAAATAAAAAAACCTCCTACTTCGTTTGTGATCGCCTCTCTCCTCAAGGGAGACGATTACGCATTGATTACTACTTAAAAGGAGACAATCCCCTTTCCCTAGGAAATGTTGTTATTAAGAAAAAAACCGATAAAGCCGTCATGCGTGTAAAACGCTTGAGGCTTCCTCTATTAAAGAATCATGCATTGCAGTCCATTTTCGAATTCTACTACCGGAAGCCAGGCAGTTATAGAAACAAAGGAGGGTATACAGATGTTGTTGACCCCTATGGAAACCCGAGTCGGTACACATTTAATGAAAATTTTTTGCTGACGGAAGTCAACCATCAAGAAAAAGGAAAAGGAACCTTTGCAAAAGAACGGTTTGAGTGGACACCATACCATGCAAGAAAAGGGCATTGGCTTCGAGGAAAAACTTTAGAAGATCGCAATGGAGCGGCTCAACGAGAAATTCAATACACATATGATAAACGGGGAAATGCAATCGAAGAAACCCTCATTGGGGATCTCACAGGAAAGGGAAATCACGCAGAACGCTATGTGGTCAAACGCTCCTATAACAAGGCTAACCTCGTCACCAAAGAATGTTTTCCAAATGGACGCACTATTGAATACACTTATATGCCTCAATCGAACCTGATCCATCAAAAGCTCATTCTCAATCATGATAGGATTCAAATCCGTCATCTTTTTACCTATGAAGGCACAGTCCTTAGGGAAAAAATCATCGATGATGGAAACTCAAGAGATCCAAACAGCCTCCAAGGAGTAACAGAGCGGCGCATCCTCACCATTTCCCCGCGCACCCAAGAGCCATTTCTTGATCTTCCAAACCAAATTGAAGAAAAGTACCTCGAGCTAACAACCCAAAAAGAGAGTCTGCTTGGAAGGCAAAAGTTCGTATATACTCCCTTTGGAAAGCCTAAACAAACCCTCTACTACGATGCCAACGGAGACAAACGCTTTGCGATTGAATTCACCTACGATCACAAAGGACGTCTCATGCATGAAACCGATCCCTTAGAAAGAGTCAAGAAGTATCAATACGATGAAAACGATAACGTGACTGTTGAAGCTCAACCCGATCATGAACTTGCGATACACCAAACCTTTGACAGTGCCAATCGTCTCACACAAGTTTCCGAAGGAGAAAGATGCACACGATTTCAGTACAACTATCTAGGACAGAAAGAAGTTGAAACCCACTACCGTGGGACCGAAGCGCGCTATACACATGATCCCTTTGGTCACCCCATTCATATCCAAAAACCAGCTGTGCAAACCGATTATGGCAGCGTGAAACACCCCAGTGTCAACCGAGTTTACAATGCCTTAGATTGCATCGCTCAAGAAAAAGACCCTGAAGGAAACGTGACACAAACATTCTATACCTCTAGAGGCAAGCCCAAACGGATCATTCATCCTAATGGAACAGAAGAGGCGTACCAATACAACCTAGAGGGAGAAGTCATTCTCCATGTACAACCCGGAGGTTCGAAAACTGTTTATGAAAGAGACTTTCTCAATCGCATCACCTCCAAAAAGGTTTTTTCCAAAACAGGAGAACCTCTTTCCACTGAAACTTATGTCTATAACGCCTTCCACTTAATCAAAAAAATTGCTCCAGATGGTATCGAGACAACATACCAATATGACGGAGCCGGAAGAAAATGCGCAGAAAAAACACTCGATCACCTCAAAACCTTTCACTACGATGCTCTAGGACGTGAGGAAAAAGTCATTGTAAGTCAAACCCAATGCTTTCATAAAACCTATGACCTTCTCAATCGCATTCTCGAAGAAAGAGAAGAAGATCTATCAGGAAAAATCTACGCAACAACACGGTATCAATATGATGATTATAGCAATCAAACAGCAATGATCAAAGAAGTCCAAGTCGGTGAATCCATTGAGAGAACAGAGTATGATCCCTACAAAAGAGAAATCCGTAAAATCGATCCCCTAGGCAACACAACACAGATTGAATATGACGATTATTTTCTCAATGCCATCGGTCAAAAAGTTCTAAGAAAAAAAACAACCAATCCAAGAGGAGTTCAAACCTTCGAAGAGTACGACGCCTTAGAACATCTCGTCTGCCTAGAAAAATATACCCCTGAAGGAGAGCTCCTATTGCGAGAAGTCTTCTTTTACGATCAATGCGGGAATCAAAAACGACAAGAAAGTACCCTCAATACTGGAGAAACCCTCTTAAAAGGATGGGAATACGATTCCCAAGGAAGAGTCACTAAACTAACCGAAGCCTTAGGGACTCCCTACGAAAAAATAACCACCTATACCTATACTCCTGATGGTCAACTCCAAGAAATTGTCAAGCCAGACGGTATTTCTATCTCCTATACCTATGATGGACTCGGAAGGAAAACCTCCGTCCAGACCTCTGATGGCGCTTGTCACTACACCCTCCAATACAATCCCATGGGACAAATCATTCAATCCAATGACCTTATCCAACGCCGAAAAACCATTCGCGAATACGATCACTTCGGAAACCTCCTTCATGAAACCCTTGCCAACGGCCTCACCCTCCATCAAAAATATGACAACCTTAACCGGAAAACCCAACAAACCCTTCCCGATCACTCCTCCATCCACTATACCTACGACCCCTTTCATCTCATCGCAATGGAGCGCTCTTCAGGACAAACACACTACTCACATACCTTCGATGCCTACGATCAAAGCCACCACCTTCTCCAAGAAACCCTCCTAGGAGCCGGAGGACGCATAACCTATCAAATCGACCTCTGCGGACGCAGAGTCCAATCCCAATCAAACCACTCCCTAGAAGAAATCCCCGAACTTGATCCCAACGGTAACCCCCTCAGCTACTCCCGCACCACCAAAAATCAAGAAGAATGCTCCACCTATGCCTATGACTTTCTCGATCAACTCATCCAAGAAACCGGACCCTTTGCCTCCGAATACACCTACGACTCCCATCATAACCGCCTCCAAAAAAATGCAACTGACTACTTTTATAATCCACTCCACCAACTCACCGCCACAACCGATGCCACCTATCAACACGATCCCAACGGCAACCGCACCCACTGCAAAACCCCAACACACACCCTCACCTATACCTACGACGGCCTCGATCGCCTCATTCAAATCCAAGACACCACCCTCTCCTACGACTACTGGGGGCGCTGCATTATCCAAACCCAAAACTCCCACCCCACTCCCCTCCTATACGATGATCAAAAAGAACTCGGCGCTTATCCCCATGAACTCAGAATTCTTAACCCCACCGCCCCATCTGAAATCGGTGCCACCCTCGCCATCGAAAAAAACGGTTTTATCTATATTCCCCTCCAAGATCTCCTCGGTAACCTTATCGCCCTCCTCACCCCCAACGGCCTCCCCATAGAGTCCTACCGCTTCTCCTCCTTCGGAGAAGAAACGACTTCCTCCACTCCCCTCATCCCCTGGCGCTACCAATCCAAACGAAAAACCACACATCTGATCAACTTCGGCCGCCGCTTCTACGATCCCCACACCGGCCGCTGGCTCACCCCCGACCCCAAAGGCTACCCCGAAGGCCCCAACCTCTACCAATTCAATAGAAATAATTCCTTTGCAAATATTGACTTATTCGGACTCTCAACAGAAATTAAGAACAATATCCTTCACGATTTTAGTTATGCTTGTTATTATTCTTTCCGAACAACCCTAGAAGGCTACGCAACCGTAGATTGCACAAAAATGAGCTTCAGCCGTAACTTTTCTCAGGCGGTACTCAATATCGCTAACGGAGATCTAAAAGCTCCGATCGACCACTCATGCGTTTTTGATATTCCAGGAGCAATGCACCCCAATGTAGAAGCTGTCCTTAGCAATGGGATTAATACAACGAAACAAGAAGCCTATGAAATGGGTCGTACTGTGAGCAAAGAGCTGAACGGATTGCATGTTAGATGTGTTTACAACAACACTCATGGCATTCTTTTCGATGTCCTAGACTTTTTTATAGAGAAGCAAGGCTTTCCATCAAACGCAGGACGTCTGCTATACAGAGAGGTAAAAGATATATTAGACCGAGGAAAGAGGGCCTTAGTTGAGATTCATAGTGAGAGTCATGCAATCTTCAACTCAATAGAGTCGCTTTTTACCCCCGAAGAAAAAGCTCGCATTGAAGTCTATGGTTTTGGCTCTGTAGCCCCAATTTCTCAAGAATCAGCAAACATAGTTGAAAATTATGTTTCCAAAAACGACTTAGTTGCATTTTTCGGCAGTCCTATGCAGTCTATCCGACATAAAATATGTGAACCCTCACACATTAATTACCTAACCCCTCACACGTTTTCCCCCTTGAATGAGCACGCTTTCCATGGAGAAACATATACCCAGGCTCGTGAAGAAGTAAACGGTAATTTGATTAGAAGATATGGATTATGAAAAAGTATATTTTTATTGGTTTGATTTTCTTGTTTGTGGTTTTTGAATTTGGGGTTTACTTTAAAAACCAAAAAAAAACACCGGTTTATATTAAAGTTGCCGAAAAATTAAGGCGGGAATTGATAATTGAAGCAAAAAAGAATCATGAGCTTGAATATTATGGTGGTGGCGGAAGGTTTTTAACAGGCGTTAAGCAATTCACACTATCGTTTCGTCATGTTGGTGCGAGATTAAATTTACATGAAGTACGCCAACTTTTTGTAAATTGTACTGAAGAGTTGAAGGAGAAAATAAATCAGTGTGAAGAAGTTCGTCCTTACCTCAACCAATACCCTGTGACAGAAGAAAATGTGGGAATCAAAATAGCGTTTCTAGATAAGAAGAATAAGAGGGCAAATGAAGAATCAATAGCGCTTGTTTTTTTAGTAGTGGAGGATGGGTATATATATTATGAAAAATATAATCATAAGGCGGGAAGATTCGAAACAGTTCATAGAGAAACCTATGAAGAGGCGAAGGCGATTGTGATGGCAGAGCAGGAGAAAGCGCTTTAGCTGCTTTTGACGGCGTTAACGAAGAGGGCTTGGTAGGGAAGGTGGATTTTATTGTCGCCTTTGTTAATTCTGTAGGGGGTGGATTTTTCTATGAGGAGGTCTAGGAAGGGCTCGATGGAGGGCTTGGGAAGGGGAATATAGCTTGTGAGCCAGATCCGAATGAAGTCTTTCATGGCTTCTGGAGTGTCATAGGAAATAGTGTTTTCGTAAGTGTCGAATGAAATGATAGTCATTCCAAGTTTAGTGAGAGTGTTTTTTAAGTCTTGTGAGGAGAACATT
>JAGROF010000264.1 GCA_020440405.1 Chlamydiia bacterium | reverse complement strand
TAGGACATGCTCACTCGTCTCCTGCCGCTTTTCCAAATCCCCTTTGGCCTTTTCCTGAAATTTCCCTAAGGTCTCCTTGGCAAGCTGGAGAAAAGAAGCATTGCTCTTTTCAAGTGCCTCACTCGAGAGTGCCCGAAAGGTCATCGAAAGTTTTTCCTCCGAAGCCCGTCCCGCTTTCAAATGAATATTTTCCTCACGCGCTCGCTGCCACTTCACATAAAAGTAGACCGCAAGGGCTGCTGGAAATAATGCGACTAAATATTCCATATATCCTATTAAACTGAAAAAACCGATAAAGCGCCAGAAAACACTCTCATTTTATTTCTCTTATGCTATAATCGCCGCCATTCAATGAATTTGGGAGAAGAAAAATGGAATATCCAAAGCCTGCTTATAATGACCCTATTACAAAAATCCCCCGTGCATTTCTAGGTCCCCAACTTGATACAGACCCGAGTCGGGTCACCAAACCTGCCCTAGAGCTCATCGCACATAGAAGCCATCAACTTCCAACAGAGCCTGGAGTTGCTTATGACTGGCAATATGGGGTCACCACCCTTGCACGAGACTACCTTCCCGGCGGGATTCCCTTTGCAGAGTTTTCTTATGACCGCCTCCTGGAAATCGAAGCGCTTTTTGAACGTTCTTGGCGTTGGTTCCAACCCGAAGCTCCTGAAGACCATCTTCTGACCCCTGTAGAGCGCTTTTTTAAAGGATTTTTCAAACATGTTTGTGAATCGATGGACCTTGAGCCTTTTATGGCTTACCGGAATCTCGATGTTCCGCTTCTCCTCCCCACTTATGAGCTAGAGCGGCGCATGAACATCTATAAATCTACACGTCCTCTTGTGTATGATCCGGAAACCCACACCTATGTATCCTTTGACACTCTCAGCGCTACATTAAAAGGGTATGAAAAATATGGAGTTACGAAGAAAAATGCGATTGCTAAGCATGATGCCTTAAAGGTGGAAGGGCCTCAACTTTGGGCCCAATATGAGGAGGAGCCAGAAGATACCATCCTGATTAATGTGGAACACCATCTTCAAGAGCTCGAAGCTAAAGTACCCCAGCCTCCACGAGAACTTTTTGAACGGGAATTAGAAGTGATCCGACGCCCTGAAACACACCCCATTGAGCAAGCGGCTCGCCTCTGGTTTTTTGAGCTTAAGCACCCCTCTTCTGCAATTGGAAGTCGGCAAGCGGGAAGAGCTCTTGCAGGCATCGTCCTTCTCTCTCATGGCTACACACCTCCCACTCTTTCTGCAGAGCAGCTTAGGCAAGGAAAAGCCAGTGTGCGCCAGTTCATACAAGTCCTATCGACAGCAATCCAAAAGGAACAAAACGTGGCAGCTAGGAGACATTGGTGCGCGCTTGTATAAGAGAGTGTCGGCAAATTAAAACTTTTTATCTTTTTGCCTTTTTTGATTAATTAATCTGCTCGATCTCAACAACTTGATACAAGTTGCCAGCGATCTCCGTAGCTTAATTTCTCTAAAAAATGCCGAAAACATAAGTTATTTTAATTCACCGACACTCTCTAAGCTTTCCTAAAAGTTGGATGGCCACAAGAGGAATAAAAATCACCAAAGCCCACAGCGTAGACTTTTGGAAAATATGGATGAATAAAAGCCCTTCCGCTACATAGACAAAGCGGTGGAGGCGTTTCCAATAGATATACCCCAGGGTACGAACGCTCCAGTCATTACTTGTTACCGTCAAAAGAAGTAGAATCATGTAAGCTCCCAACCCTGTATAGACAACGGGATGGAAAAAATAGTCTAGAGGAAGTCCTCCCTTTTTTTGGATGGTTTTAATCAACACACACATCAAGTGAAAAGAGGCATACAGGAAAACTGTGATTCCGGTGGTGCGCCGATACCGCTTCAACCTGAGTTTCGGAAGAAATTTAGATAAAGGGGTTAAAATTAAAACAAACGCAAGCAACCCTATTGTACAATAACCACTATGAACCAAAAGGGTTTTCCACGGCTTGGGACCCAGCTTTCCCAAAAGAGTGGGCACCAGAAGAAAAAGAAAAGCAGGAAGAGCGAGAAGACATTTAAATAGTGTCTTACGTGAGATGGTCATTATCATCGATTTCGAAATCAACGAGATTTTTGGCCTTCTTCCCTGCAATGAGGCGAATCAGTGTCAACACACATCCAATCATAATATAGCCTAAAGAGCAAACAACAAGGACGACAGGGAGGAAATAAAAAATTCCAAAGAGGATAAAGATGGCGATGAGCACGGTAAACAGGATGAGGTGGAAGGAAGGAACGCGGAAGTGGAGAGATTTAAGGCTGGGAAATTTCCATTTACTCACCATCAGATAGCCGAGCAGAATCATAAAACAGGTAAGGGTAATGGCGCGCACGTGATAGGAAATGTGAAACCACTCTTTAGCAAACACAGAGTGGAAGAAGAGGTTGACGGAGATCGCTCCCGCAGCAGAGGCAGGAATGGGAAGTCCCGTAAAGTTCTTCTTATACGCTTGCATGGCTTCTTTATCGGTCTTGATCTCATGGGCCCGTACGTTAAAGCGAACGAGGCGCAGAACCCCACAAATTGTATATAGCATCGCTCCAACCACAGCAAAAAAGGAAAGGCCTGTCGCGGGTTCCAAGGAAAGGCTTTTTAAGAAAAGGACTGAGGGGGCCACCCCAAAAGAAATGGCATCGGCAAGAGAGTCAAACATCGAGCCAAACTCACTTTCTGCACGAATAATCCGTGCAACGGCTCCATCCAAAAGATCTGCAAAAGCCGCTAAAAGTAAAAGAAGGGCTGAAGAAAAGAGAAGTTCATAAGTTCCAACACCAGGCTCTGTCATGTTTGTCTTAAACACGACGAACAATCCGCAAGACAGCCCAAATGCCGTAATAATGTTTGGCAAAAGGTAAATTTGTTTCATGGCTTGATTCTACCAAAATAAAAAGTTTTTGGCGAAAGAAATGAAAGGGCGTAATCAGCTAGACTTCTTTGCGTTGAAAAAATCCCGAGATTTTTTTTGCTTTTTGTGTGACTTTTTTGTAGACTTTAGAATTCTGGCTACAATATATAGTGTGTTATAGGGTACGAAGAGTACTAGATGTAGTAGAAGGGGGTAATTTATTGAAAATCAAAATTATTAGGAATTTA
>JAGROF010000263.1 GCA_020440405.1 Chlamydiia bacterium | reverse complement strand
AGCATATGAACCATATTGGATGCTTCTTCACCAATAATATGAGCCCCAAGGAGTTTTAGTGTATGTTTTTCGAAGAGGAGCTTGACAAATCCTGTCTCAGGAAGAAGAGCCATACCGCGCGCACTCGCGGCGTAAGTGTTTTTTCCTACGATATAGGGGATCTTTGCCTCTTTGAGTTCGCGCTCCGTTTTCCCGACTCCAGCGATCTCCGGAGACGAGAATACAGCGTGCGGAACCCCCTTATAAGTGATCGGTTGTCGCGCCTTCTCCTGAAAAAGCTGACGGAATAAATACTCTCCCTCAAAGTTTGCCGAGTGGCGGAAGAGGTAATTTCCGACACAGTCTCCCAATGCAAAGACATTTTTCTGTGTGGTTTCTAGGTATTCATCAACTTGGATAAACCCTTTTTCATCGACTTTTACCCCCGTTTTTTCTAAATGGAGAGAGTCTGACCAGGGTTTGATTCCCGTTGCAACAATGAGGGCATCTCCCTCAGCGGTTTTCAGTTGTCCTTCAGAATCTTTGTAGCGAAGTGTAATCAGGCCATTTTTATACGAAGCATCTTGAAAGTCACATCCTAAACGGAGGGTCACTTGTTTTGAAAAAGCCTCTTGAAAGGCTTCGCGGATGTCATCATCTTCAGGGCGCAGCAAGATGCTACGTACCAAAAATTCGGTTTCCACACCCACAGCAGAGTAGAAATATCCCAGCTCCGTGGCAATAAAGCCCCCTCCAATTACGATCAACTTTTTGGGTTTTTTAGTGTTTCGCAAGGCTTCTTGATACGTCATATAGGGAACGGTTTCAAGCCCAGGAATTTTAGGAATAGCGGCGCGTGCTCCGACAGCTAAGATGATTTTCTCTCCTGTTAGGCGGATGCCCCCCGCTTCAACCGTCATCCGATCGACAAAATGTCCCTCATGGGGGTAGTAGTCGATATTGGGGTTTTTTTCATAAAGAGGGGCAATGCTTTGCGACTCTTCGTCAATTGTTTGACAAACACGCTTCACAAGGTGTTCAAAATCGACAGAAAACCCCCCTTTGACATCGATTTCAAATCGCTTGGTATCTTGAATCAAAGAGGCAAGTTGTGCCGTATGAATGAGCATCTTTGAGGGGATACATCCCCGATTTAAACAGGTCCCTCCTAAGGGACCTTTTTCGATGATTGCCACTTTTTTCCCTAAGTTGGCAACCGGGGTGACCAGCTTTGTTCCCCCTCCCGACCCAATAACAATCACATCGTAATGTTTATCCATATCCCCACATTAGAGGATTTTTACCATCCAAACAAGTAGTTTGTCATTTTGCGTGCTTGTGTGGGTCCATAGCCAGAGTAGTTGAAGTCGGCGTGCAAAGTGGCTGCTGCAGCTTGAAGACGTCCCAATTGTCCCTCGGATGAGTCTTTGATCTCTCGCATAACTGCTTGGGCATGCTCTACCTGCTCTTTTGTGAATCCCATCTCTTCAGAAACCAATAGGCAAGCCACCTCAAGTTTTTTTAGGGCTTGGGGAGTGAGTTCACTGAAGGTGGCGACAGGCGCTAAGATCATGTCGCGCAGATAATTCCCATAGCGGATCATGGTTAATTCTGGGAAGGCAGCTGCGGCACTGATTTGGTTGAGTGCTGAGCAAAGGGATGGAACGTTAATAGGATCCTTGAGATCATCGATTAGAGCACTAAATGTTTCAAAGAG
>JAGROF010000262.1 GCA_020440405.1 Chlamydiia bacterium | reverse complement strand
CAAAGAACGAGTATTTGACGACTTTGCTGGCAATGTTTTGGAAGGCCCCAACAATGACGAGCAGGACAAGAGGAGTTGTTCCAAAGAAGGCAGCAAAAGGCCCTAAAGCCCCTTGAAAATAGGAAAGGACAAAAAAAATGGCACCAGTGGCGCCAATCACAATAGGAGTAATCTGTGCACTGAAGTGCCACCCGAATCGCCGCAGGAAATTTCCTCCTAAAAGGAGGACGGTGAGAAGGGCGGCAACCCCCACAATCGTTGTCGCTTTTGAGATAAAGGCCATATAGTCTTCTGTTGCGGGATAAAGCGTTTTTACATGGGCTTTCCAGGTCACTTCAACCATGTTAATGGTCAGCGCGCAACCGATGACAAGGATGGCAATCGAAAGGAGGTATTTTGAGGTAAAGATATGCTTGATGCTTTTCCCCAGCGTTAAGCGGGTTTTTTGGTTTAAGCTTTGCTTGGTCACCGAAGGGTCATAAAAGCGTTTGTCTGTCAAAACATGCTTGTTCATCCACCAGTAGAGCACGAGGATGCCAATTCCAGCAAGAAGGACATAGGTCAAAAGGGTTTGTAAGGTTGCAGTAAAATCTCCTGAACTGAATCGTGTGACATAATGGAGGACAAGAGGTCCTGCTGCTACGGTTGCTAAATCTCCCGCTGCAATGAAAAGGGTGTAGGTGCGCTTTGCCTCTTTAACCTGGCAAATATGGTTGGCAAATCCCCAGTAGAGGATAAAGATCACCACTTGAGCCCAGAGCTCTGCTGTGATAAAGAATAACGAGTGGATCCAGTTGCGATAGACCGAGATCCAATGACTGTAGTTTTCTCCTAGCCTAAACATTAGCCAGTCTGAGCTGAGAGTGGGGCTAATGGCTTCAGCATTTGGAAAAAGGACAAAGCCATATAGAAAGATAATCACAAGGAAGAAGGAGACAATGGAGTAAAATAGGGTAGATCGTTTAAAGTGGTTGCTGAGTTTTGAATAGGCTACAGCGCAGAGAAGGGAAAGGGGAAAGACAAGCCACCCCTTGAGAACAGGGATCACTTCTGCTCCAGAGTCCGTTGCCGTCACAACCAGACTGTCTTTCATACAGGTAAGTGTAGCGTAAACAAGGGAAACAAGGAATTTAAGAATGAGAAGGGGAACGACCTTTTTAAGTTCAAAACGTTGAACCGGCCAGATTTTTTTAATCCAAGAACTTTTTTGCGAGATTGCGTCAGTCGATTCCATGTCTGCCATTTTAGCGGCATATTGTAGCAAAAGAGAGACAAAACGCAAGCAAAAAAAACCTCGAGGAGAACCTCGAGGTCTTAAGCTCATTTCAAAGAAGTGATTTACGCTTCTTCTTTTTGATCCATTCCAAGGAGTGTTTGCTCCTCTTCGCGATCATCGTGAGTTAAATCTTTAATCACATTTTCTTGAAGGGCTAAGCGCTGAGCTTCGCCTGTAAATCTGTCTTTAAAGTTGTTGAGTTCTGCCATGTGGTCATCTCTATCATCTTTAAGAGAAATACTCTTGTGTTGTGTCAGTTCGCTCAAGATATAATTTGCTTTTGCAAGGCGCATTTTTTTCTTTTTAGAGTGCTCATACTCAACTTTTCCAAACTTTTCTGGATGTTTTAGGTAAAGCACACGTAAGAAGTTTTCAGCCCGTTTTGCAATCTTTTTTTCAGCCCAAATGCGGAA
>JAGROF010000261.1 GCA_020440405.1 Chlamydiia bacterium | reverse complement strand
GGCAGTTTCGAAAAACCCTCTTCCTCAAATGTCTGCGCGTCGGAGCGCCCCCTGCTTTCTTTGTCCTTTTTGAGCTCCTAGGGTGGGCAACATTTTATATGATGATGGAGCGGATCAGCTCAAAGCACATCTTAGTCGCCAGCATCACTCAAAGTATCCTCCTTCTTTTCCTTTTCTTCGGACTCGGCTTAGAAAAAGGTGCCGCAGCCATTGCAGGAAACCTCATTGGCGGCAAAAAATTGGATGAGGTAAAACGCCTTTTTTGGTCGGGCATCAAACTCTCTATCCTTTTTGGAGTGATCCTTGCTGCGTTCTTGGGATGTTTCTCAGATAAGTTTATCAATCTCTTCTTCATGAACCCCGAAGCATTGACGGGATCTGCGCTGAATATCACACCGGAGCTTTTAGGAGAGATCAAAATCGCGCTAAAATTTGCAATGATCACTCTTGTCATTTACTTAACGCTTGAAAATGTTCGGTGGCTTTTAAGTGGACTTTTAACCGCAGCAGGCGACACCTTATTTCCGATGTTTTTGGGGCTTATTTCGATCTGGTGCTTTATGCTTGCCCCCACTTACTTTTTCGTCCTCATTCCTCAAGCCCCTATCGAAAGAGCTTTAAATATCTGGGTGTTCTATAGTTTGATGGCTTCTGCCCTCTTCCTCATCCGCTTTGTGCGAGGAAAATGGAAAGAAAAGAACCTCATCTCAGGAGATGAGGGGGAGCCCAGCCCCGTGCCACGCCAAGACTCCTCCCGGGAGATGGGAAACTAATTTCCGTCCTTGTTTTTGAGCCAAACTTGCCGCAAGAATTGAACGGTACCCTCCTGCACAAACAAAAACTAAATGCCCTGATGGAAGCTCATTGAGCTTTTGACTTAACTCTCCACAGGGAATATGATGCGCCTTTTCAATATGCCCTCCGACCCATTCCCCTATGGAGCGGACATCGATGATTTGCACGTCTTTCATCCCTTGAAGCCTTTCAGGCGTGACCTCGGGAGTTGTTTCTAGCGGTTCTCCTTCTTTTTCCCATAAGGCCATTCCCCCCTTTAAGTACCCTTCTATTTGGACTAGCCCAACCCGAGCAAGAGAAGCAAAAGCTTCAGATGCGGTCAAAGGATCATCCGTTACAATTAAAAGGGGCTTGTCATAAGGAACAACCATCGAAGCCCAAAATCCCACTTTATCCCCTTCCCCAATGCAAATAGCTCCAGGAATATGACCCCGACTAAAGGCTTTTTGATCTCTTAGGTCAAGGACTGTTGCCCCCTTTTCCTG
Source organism: Chlamydiia bacterium (assembly GCA_020440405.1). Classification (GTDB taxonomy): domain Bacteria; phylum Chlamydiota; class Chlamydiia; order Chlamydiales; family Simkaniaceae; genus Neptunichlamydia. The sequence goes on along the minus strand of JAGROF010000261.1, from coordinate 2,513 downwards.
GTGCTTTTTAAAGACATTATGCTCCAAAGGAACAGGCGAAACGAGTTGTTTCCGATTGTTCCCTGCGTTATACTCCTTCATTCGCAGAAAATAGTCAGGGCGAAAAGGAATCCGTGATAAGATCAGATCAACAAATTCTGTTTCCGTGAGATGGGGTTTTAAAAATGGATTGGAGAGTCTCTCTTGTCCTAAAGTGGAGCTGGAACGAGCCGCCATTCCCCCGCCGCAAAAAGACCCTGCTCCATGGGAAGGATAAATCTCAACAGAGTTGGGAAGCGTGCTAAGTTTTTCTTGGATCGATGCATACAGCTTTTTCGCAAGCCCAACCGTTGCTTCTTCTCCAATCAAGTCAGGGCGTCCTACAGATCCCACAAACAAAAAGTCTCCAGAAAACAACGCCACCGGCTGATCCTTTTCGATCGCTAAAAAAGAAATGTGCTCAGGAGTGTGTCCGGGGGTGTGGAGCACCTTCAGGGTTAAGGTTCCTAACTGAAAAGAATCCCCATCAAAACACTCTTGGTGGGGAAAGTTGACCTCGTATTTCTCTCCTTTATCATAAGCAGAAAGGCAAAGGGTCGCTCCACAGCGACTCGCAAGATACCGTGCTCCAGAAGCATAATCTGCATGGATATGCGTTTCAAATACATGAGAGATCACACATTGATGCTTCTCAGCATAGTCCAGATAGAGATCGACATCAAACCGAGGATCAATGACAGCCACTTGTCCCGTCTTTTGACATCCTACGATATAGGAGTAGTGAGACAGTCCTTTTTCTTCAAATCGCTGAATCAACATGCTTTTACCTTTGTTAAAAGCAAAACTAAAAGATTTCCTGATTATTTGCGAGAAGATTTCCGTTGACTTTCGCTCAGAACCCTTTTGCGAAGACGGATATATTTAGGAGTGACCTCAACATACTCATCTTCTTGGATAAAATCGATAGCCTGCTCAAGAGTGAGGACCGTTGGAGGTGTAAGGATCAAACTTTCATCAGAGCCCGAGGCACGTACATTCGTGAGTTGTTTTTCTCGTGTGATGTTAACCACTAGATCATTATCGCGACTGTTTTCCCCAATGATCATTCCCTCATAGACATCGTCTCCAGGCTTCACAAAAATCGTTCCCCTGCTTTGCAAGTTAAAACAAGCGTAAGCTGTGACCTTTCCCTGATTCATCGAGATTAGGGCGCCATTTTTTCTCCCTGCAATGCCTCCTCGATAAGGACCGTAACTATCAAAAACAGAGGTTAAAATCCCTAGCCCTCGCGTGACAGTTAAAAATTCATTCCGGTAGCCAATCAATCCTCGTGTGGGAAGGGAAAATTCAATTGTTGTAATGTTGTGCTCATTGGTATGGAAATTGCGCATCTCTCCCTTACGTCGATTGAGTTCCTCAATCACCGTTCCGGAAAACTCTTCAGGGACTTCGATATGCGTATGCTCCATCGGTTCTTCCCCATTGTCTTTCAAAATCACGCGAGGCTTTGAAACGAGAAATTCATAGCCTTCCCGACGCATCGCTTCGATTAAAATCGAAAGGTGAAGCTCTCCCCTTCCCGCAACTTGAATCGCATCTTCTCTCCCTTCCAATTCCTCAACTTTTAAAGAAATATTTGAGCGCTTTTCATGGAGGAGACGGTCCCGAATCTTATTCATCGTCACATGCTTCCCATCCCGTCCTACAAAAGGACCAGAGTTCACCGAAATCTCCACAGAAAGCGTCGGCTCTCCAAGCTCAATTAAAGGGAGCTGTTGCACATGATTCGGGTCACAAAGGGTATCTCCAATCATCACATCAGGAGCTCCAGAAATGCTCACAATATCCCCAACTCCAGCTTCTTCTAGCTCTACTTTTCTAAGTCCATGATACCCATCAATCCTTGTCACTTTATGATTCGTTGGATGTCCACTTTTTTCAACAAGTGTGAACCTGTCTCCTTTTTTGATCTGCCCTTCTAAAATTCTTCCCGTCGCTTGCCTTCCTAAGAAATCACTATGAGAAATGGTACTTGCCTGCATCAAAAAAGGAACTTCTAAATTCCCTGGAGGGTCAGGAACTTTATCAATAATTAAATCAAAAAGCGGACGCATGTTTTCTCTCGGATCCCCTTCATTCATAAAGGCATATCCCCCAATGGCAGAAGTATAACAATAGACAAAATCTAATTGCTCATCATTCGCTCCCAATTCGACAAAGAGATCAAAAGTTTTGTTAAGAGCATTTTCTGGATCAGCATGAGGTTTATCGATTTTGTTAAAAACAACAATCGGACTGAGTCCCATTTTTAATGCACGGGAGAGAACAAAACGGGTTTGAGGCATGGGCCCTTCTCCAGCATCTACAATAAGGAGAACACAGTTTACCATTCCTAGAACCCTTTCAACTTCTCCAGAAAAGTCGGCATGCCCTGGGGTATCGATCACATTAATCTTGTAATCATCGACAAAAAGACTCGTATGCTTCGCAAAAATCGTAATCCCCCGCTCCTTTTCAAGTTCATAGGAGTCCAT
>JAGROF010000260.1 GCA_020440405.1 Chlamydiia bacterium | reverse complement strand
AGACACATTTTAATGAAGCGGGGACCAAAAATGAAGAAAAAAGCGATGGGGAGGGTAAAGATTGCCCAGAAAGGGGGAACCACCTGCATTTCTCCTAAAACAACACATCCATCCATTAAAGTAAAAAAGGCAATGTATCCAAAAATAGTTAAAGAAAAGACCAAAAATGTCGGGTGCGTCCGACTGGAAATCACGCAGAAAGGAACCACACCGATTAAAACAAGGACGGGGAGCCAGGGCATAAAAAGTTTAAAATAGAGGTAAGTATGCACAACCGGGCGATTTTCGATAAAAAGAGGGGTTTTTTTGAGCGTCATGGTTGCTAACTGAGTAATCGAGCGGTTTTCCATCGAATATTCAAAATGGTTTTGAAGGGTGAAGTCCAAAGTGAGGGAGTCGAAAACTCGGGTAGTTTCAGAGGCAATTTTTTCGATTTGTCCCTTTCTATTGCGCCGCATTTCATCCACAAAGGTTCCGACTGGATGAGGAGAGTCCAAGCGGAGTGTTTTCATATGGATGATTTCATCAGAAGACTGCACCCAAAAGAGATCGAAAAACTCTTTTGTTTCTTGATCGTAAGATTGATAGAGAAGACGGCTTCCATCTTTAAGAGGAAGCACATGAACCGCTGTCTTTGTCCCTTTGGGATGGGGGCGTTTTTTGAGATACTTTTCTTCAAATTGGTCGATAAAATTTAAAGAGCGGGGAGCGAGCACTTCAAAGTTAAAGTAGCTGATTCCTACGCAGATGAGTCCCACAAAGAAAAAAGGGCGGGTGAGTCGGTGAAGGGCAATACCTGCGGCTTGGAGGGCAAGCAATTCATTGCGTTTATTCAAACTCGTCAAGACTTTCACACTTGAAATCAAAAGAGAGAGGGGAAGGAGCAGATCACACCGTTTTGAAAACAGCATGCTGTAATACATCGATAGATCTCCCCAGGAAATTTTTTTGTTTTTCAAAATCTCTTGCATATGCATCGAGTAGTCAATGAGGGCATAGAGAAAAAAGAAGCAGAGGAGAAAAAGGAAAAAGACCTTTAGAATTTCCTTGAGGATGTATCTCTGCCAAATCATTCAATCCCTCCTAAGATCCGTTTTTGGAACCAAAAAGAGGCAAACAGGAGGATTGGGATGGGCAAGGTATAGAAGAAAATCACTTTATGAGGGGAAAGTTGGAAAGATTTTGCCGCAATCGAACAAATGAATGTAAAAGCAGAGAGAAGAATGGCTGAGTATAGCCCTTTCTTTTTCCGCCCGCGGCCAATCTGCATCCCCAGAGAAAACCCTAAGAGCGTAAAGACAAAGGTAATCGAAGGGAAAAAGATGCGGCGGCAAAGCTCAAATTGTGCTCGCTTGACTGTCTTGGGTTTGGCTTTAGGATCTGAAAATGTTTGGATCAAAGGGGTCATCGGGAGGTGCTCCATCCCTAGGCGATGTGTCTGTTTTTTCATGAGCCCTGAAAGGGCTGAAGCAGACGTTGACATCATCTCCTGGTTTTCAATGATCAAGCTATCAAAAAAATCTTCCTCATTTGCAACATTGGAAATGATGGCAACATGTCTTCCTGTCATCAAGTTATCTTCAACGAGAAATTTTTTAGCGGTCATGAGACTCAGCCGGTCATTCGACTCATTTTTCACAGCGAAAATAATATCTTTTGCCTCTTTTCCTAGATGAGTCATTTTCATGTCGACATAAGAGTCTTGTAGTTTGAGCATTTTTGACTTTTTCATCAGGAAAAGAGGATTGATTGTCGCGGCGCTTTGAATCAAGTTATGGGAGAGGTGGCGGCAACGCGGGGTGACTTCTGCCACAATGGCAAAATTAATGACTGAAAGGAGAAAAGCGGCCATCAGAAGGGGAGTTCCCAAGGTTTTGACCCCAATGCCTGACGCACGAAATGCTGTGAGCTCGTGAGTGTGAGACAGGCGGTTCAAAAGGAGAATGGCGGCAATCAGCCCTGAAATGGGAATGGCAATCGGAAGAATATAGGGAATTTGAAAGAGGGTAAACAAAAAGATTTTTCCAATTTGAGAATTCAGGGCAGCCAGACGGGCAATTTCTTGCACACGTGTGACCAGAAGAATGGAGATAAATCCACTCATGCAGAGGAAAAAAACCTGAAAATAGTTGCGAAGAAGAAGTCGCCAAACGAAGGGCATTGCATACCATATTTAACAGAAAAATCGCCCTTAGTGTATCCTAATTCCTTTTTTGCTGAAAGAGTCATGATTCAGAGGATAGTTCAAGATTTTCTCTCGCTCCGCTTAAGGAAAGGAGCAACCCTTCTTTTGGGGCTTTCCGGAGGACCCGACTCCATGGCCCTTTTGCATCTTTTGGTAGAAGCGCGAAAGACTCTCGACTTTACGTTGCATGTTGCACATGTCGACCATGGAGCGCGCGTGGAAAGTGCGCAAGAGGGAGAGGCTTTGCGTCAAGTCGCAGCTCACTATCACCTTCCGTTTTTCCTCCAGCGTCTCGAAAAAATGGAAGGAGGAGATCTTGAAAACCGGTGGCGCAATGAAAGAATTAAGTTTTTTAAGCAGCTGCATGCGCAGCACCAATATCAAGCCCTTCTCCTTGCCCATCAGCGGGGGGATCAAGCCGAGACGGTTTTTAAAAGGGTTGCAGAAGGAGCGGGTTTGCAAGGGCTAGGGGGACTCTATGCAGAGCGGACCTTAGAGACGCTGCTTGTGTGGCGCCCCCTTCTTCCCGTGAGCAAACAAGATCTTTTGGATTACCTTCATAAAAAAAGACTCCACTACTTTGAAGACCAGACCAATCAGGATCCTCGCTATCTCCGCTCCCGTATGCGAGAGTTTTTATTCCCGACGCTTGAAGAAATCTTTGGGAAAAAGATGGAGGGAAATTTGGTCCGTTTGGGAACTGTCTGCCAGGAGCTCTCGGCATACATGGAAGAAAAGGGAAAGTGTATCGAAGAAAAGCTAGTGTATGGACCCTTTGGTGTTTATCTTAACCTTGAAGAAGAGATCCACCTTTTGGAGCTCAAGTATTTTTTAAAGAGTCTTGCTCCCTTTTCTTATGATGCTCTTGAGGTGTTGATGAAACTCATTCAGCAGCGCCGCTCTTCTCGCTTGATCCATGCAGGAGACAAAACCTTTCAAGTAA
>JAGROF010000259.1 GCA_020440405.1 Chlamydiia bacterium | reverse complement strand
TTCCATCAAGGGGATCGATGATCCACCGAATCCCTCCTGCTGCGCCCGACTCCCCACTTTCTTCAGCGAGAAAAGCATGGTCGGGAAAATGGACTTTGATGGATTCGATGATTACGCTTTCTGCTTTGTTATCCCATTCGGTTACAAGATTATGGCGTCCCTCTTTGGTTTCAAATTTCATAGCAGATCCAAACCCTTTCTTAAGAGTTTTTCCTGCTTTGAGTGCAGCAAGGGTTCCAACAAGCGTTAAGCGAGAACGCAGTAGGTGGGGCAAATCGAGATCACTAGGTGTCATGAACCGTCTCCTCTTCTTTCTTTCTAGATTCTTTTCTCAAAAAATGGAAGCGAAACCACTGCCTTTTTAAGAAGCGGTAGACAATCAGGGGATAATGGAAAAAGAGAAGGGCATACAGGGCATCTGCAAGGGGAAGGAGGAGAAAGTCTGTGGCGAGTCCCTTAAGGGTAAGAGGGAGAAAAGCGTTATAGAGAAAGAGAGAAAGACGGCCGAGAAGTGTGAGGAGAAAAGAAATCACAAAAGTGTAGCTGAAAAGGCCAATCCCTTTGTCAACGAAATAGATACGGAAGCGGAAGAGGAAGAAAGTGGTCAAAGTGGCAATGAGAGTGTGGAGGCCAAAAGGACCTGCAACGAAAAGGTCTTGAATGCACCCACATCCCGCAGTGATCCATAGAGCGTGGAGAAACCCAAGGCGGCGGTAAACAATAGCATAGAAAGGGGCAAAAGAAAGAAGGGGGAAGGGACAGAATAATACAAAAGAAAAAGCGACTAAAAAGTAAGGCCATGTGCGAGGAGATTTCATGAGACGGTCCTATGATGCCAATTCCATGCGGTTTCAAGGATGGTTTGCAAATCAGAATATTCTGGGGTCCACCCAAGGGCGTCTTGTGCTTTGCTTGGATCGGCTACCAGAATGGGAGGATCTCCTGGGAACCGCTCTCCTTTAATGAGTGGGATGTTTACGCCCCATCCCTGCTGAAGGGTTTCGATGACCTCTTTGACCGAATATCCTTTTCCCGTGCCAAGGTTTAGAGTGAGGTTGTCTCCTGTTTCCATCAATTGTTCAAGGGCTTTAACGTGCGCTTGAGCTAAATCAGTGACATGGATAAAGTCTCGAATAGGGGTGCCATCTGGAGTGTTATGATCTTCTCCGTACAGGGTAAAAGTGAGCTGTTTTCCTAAAGCGGTTTGAATTAAGAGGGGGATTAAATGGGTCTCGGGATCATGGGACTCTCCAATTTCCCCGTCTGGGTCAGCTCCTGCCGCATTGAAGTATCGGAGTGTGGCGACTTTGAGAGAGAAGGATTGGCTAGCGGACTGAAGGATCTGTTCGACCATCCATTTTGAGGTTCCATAGGTGTTGATAGGGGATTTGGGGTGCGTTTCTTCTAGAGGGATTTTTTGTGGGAGTCCGTAGATGGAACAAGTGCTCGAGAACACGAAGTGGGGGACGCGATGCTTTTGAAGTACTTCGAGAAGGTGGAGCGTTTCCACTACATTGTTTTGAAAATATTCTAGAGGAACCTGGTGGGATTCCCGAACATTAGAGCGAGCTGCAAGATGGATGACTCCCAAAACGGGTGTAGAACTGAGAAGGGTATCGAGAAGTTTTTGATCTCCACAATTTCCATGGAAAAAAGGGCCCCATTTAACAGAAGACTCATGTCCTAGGGAAAGATTATCAAGGGTGAGGGGCTCATAACCGTTTTGATAGAGCGCTTTGCAAACGTGGCTTCCGATGTACCCTGCCCCTCCTGTCACAAGGACACGCTTCATCAAACAGCTCCTCGCGAGATCAGAACAAGGGGAATGGTTTTTAAGACCACTTTGAGATCATAGAAAAAAGACTGCTTTTTATAATACAGGCTATCAAGTTCCACCCGATCTTCGTAGGAGAGATGGCTCCGTCCCGAAATTTGCCAAAGACCAGTGATTCCAGGTTTGACAGCAAGAACAAGGTGGGCATATTTTTTGAGGGGGCTTTTTTCTTTTTCTTCGAGCTCTTCGATATAATGTGGGCGTGGTCCGACTACACTCAAGTCTCCCTTTAGCACGTTAAAAAATTGCGGGAATTCGTCAAGGGAGGTTCGCCGAAGGAATTTTCCGATACGGGTGCAGCGGGGATCATCGTGGAGCTTCTGATAAACAGCCCACTCTTC
>JAGROF010000258.1 GCA_020440405.1 Chlamydiia bacterium | reverse complement strand
TTAATTATTAAAATAATTATTATTTACATTTGGTCAATCGATTAAAAGATAGTAAAAAAGGAGTGACATGTAGATAAGTAATAGAATCGAGGGTATCGCGGTTTCCCCCAATAAGACAATGCGTCACTTCTCCCCCTTGATCTGGAAGGAACTCGGTCCGCATCAAATGATCTGCAAGAGACTCTCCTTGCTCAATAGAAGAAAAGTTCTCCACCTTAGCTCCTGCACTAGCAGCAGGAACCAAGTGCATGGGAAGCGCATGATGCGCTTGTGCTGCGACAGCTGGAACAAAAAACGTTCCTCGCTTCACATCTAACCCCAGCTGGCTGAGAGAGTGATGGTAGTCTGCATCAAACCCACCCACTCCTGAGAAGTAACGATCATAGGTCATTTCAATCAGCGTTATTTTGCGATTTTGAAAAGAAGGAGAATGGGTTTGTGCCAAACGCTCAAAGAAACTCAGCATTTCCTGTTCAGGGTTTCCATCCAGATACGTTAACCATGCTAGATAGTGCAGCGCTGAACTTAATGGATAGGGAAAAAGCATCTGCGACACTTTTTCAATCGATGCGAGTCCCCGATTGATAATCAACTTCTGAGGAAGCACTTGATCTCCTTCCTGAGCATCCAGGTGCTTCAAACCATCCCAAATAACATTCCCAATCGAAAAGGTCATCAAAGAATCCAGGGGCTGCCATGTTTGAACCTGTTTTAAAACCTCAAAAACAGCTCCGCTGATTTCATCAATACTTGTTGGATTCCATGGCTTATCTCCCTCCAAGTTATCGTAGAAGCTAAACAAAACAAAACGGATTTTCCGATCAAAATACCCATCTTTTGACTCAACGATTCGCACTGTAAACTGATAGAAACAGTCTCCAACACGCATCGAAATTGGGAGGTCTTTGATCTCAAACTTCCCTTTAATTTCTTCCATCTGCGGAAACGTCCGATCCACATGCTCGCTCTCCCCTCGCAAGCAACTCATAAATCCTTCGATATCTTTTCCAGTGTATTCAAAAAAAGCTTCCACAGGCTTAGGGTTTAAAGGAAAATAAAAGCGATCCCTTAAAAGTTCTCCTACCGCTTTTAAATAGCCTTGCGCATATCCCCCACACTTCACAGCCTCGGCAAATCCTCCCTCCTTGACCTCATAGACCTCAGCTCCCTCACTGCTCCCCTCAGTGACGCTTCCCATACAACCTCCTTCATGATAAACCACAAAAAGGATACCCCTCCATCCCCATTTCCCGCAACTCCATAGGTCTTCGCCTAAAATTTTTACTCATTTTTGCTTCAGAGATTTTCGATTAGATTTCTTCTATATCCTTTTGTGGTGATTGTTAGATCACAAGGGCACAAAAGGAATAGAAGAAAGGTAACGAAAAGATCGAAGCAAAAAAATGGCCGTTATGGGTTGCATAACGGCCGGGGACCAGACTTTGCAGTCTGGAAAAAGAAGGGGGAAGATTGTTCGTGAAGGGTAAGTCAGCTACCTTTTCTTCACTTACCTATTCGTGTATCATGTCGCTATCTTTTTGTCTATCACATTTTTTTTCTTTTTGTTATTCTACTTATTTACCCAAGGGGAAAAATGCCAAAAGTTCGCGCCAATGGAATAGATTTTTATTATGAACGCCATGGGAAAGGTGATCCCCTAATCTTGATTTGTGGATTCACAAACCATGTGGGAATGTGGGAAAAAATCCTTCCTAAACTTTCTGATTTTTTTGAGGTGATTGTGTTTGATAACCGGGGAGCCGGCCGCACAGATGCCCCACCGCCTCCCTATTCGATTGAAGGACTTGCCGATGATGTGATCGCCCTGATGGATGCTTTAGACATTCAAAAAAGCTTCTTTGCAGGATTTTCCATGGGCTCTTTAATCGTCCAATCGATTGGTCACCGGTATGGAGAACGGATCCACAAAGGGGTCTTGATTGCCCCTTTTAGTGTGCTCCCCAGCACAGCTTTGATGCAAGCTCACTCGATTTCTAAACTTTTTCAAGCAGGGGTCGAACCAGCGTTGGCTTTAGAAACCATTCTTCCTTGGATTTATAGCAACAACTACTTATCAGACCCTAAGCGTGTAGAAAAGACCATCACCGCAATGGTTGAGAGTCCCTATCCCCAATCTCCTGAAGGGTATCAGGGACAACTTGAAGCCATTTCGAAATGCGATCTGACCGATCAACTAGAGCATATCGAAACGCCTCTCCTCATTTTAGCAGGAGAAGAAGATCTCTATATTCCGTTTTCAGATATCAAGCTCATGAAAAATCGCCTTCCCCAGGCAACGCTTAAAGGCATTCCTAATATCGGGCATATGCCTCATATCGAAGCAGAAGATGTGGTTGTGGAGGGAATTCATGCCTTTTGCACCCGTTAATGGAATTGAGATTTATTACGAAACCCATGGCAGAGGAAACCCTGTCATTTTCCTTTCTGGCTTCTCAACGCACCACCTCACATGGCAACCTTTTATCGAACCCCTGCAAGAAGACTTTCAGCTCATTCTTTTCGATCACCGTGGCGCCGGGCAATCTACGGCTTCTCCTCCTCCCTACACGATTGAAATGATGGCAGATGATACTGCGTCCCTCTTAGACTATTTAAATGTGGATCGGGCAAGTATGGTTGGATCCTCCATGGGGACAGCCATTATCCAAGCAATTGCCAAACGCCACCCCCAAAGAATCGATAAAGGGGCTTTAATCGCTCCCTTTGCTAAGTTGCCTCAAGCTTCTTTGATGAAATCCATGACAACAGGAAAACTTCTCCAAGCAGGGGTCCCGATTGAACTTGTGATCGAAACCGTTATTCCCTGGCTCTTCAGCCGCAGTTTTGTCGCACATCAGGAAAAAGTCGCCGCAAAAAAAGAAGAGATGTCCAATAATCCTTATCCTCAAACCTTGGAGGGGTTTCTTGGACAGCTTCAAGCCTTAGAAGCCTTTGATTCCACTCCTTTCCTCCGCTCCCTCAAAGCAGAGTTTCTCCTCCTTGCTGGAGAACAAGATCTTTCTACCCCCCTCTCGTGTGCCAAACATCTCCATGCGCTCCTTCCTCATTCTACACTGCATTCTTTTCCTGAAATGGGTCACATGGTTCATGCCGAGAAACGGGAAGAAGTTCTTTCTTTAATTCTCTCTTTCCTCAAGCATTAATCGAGCCGTTGCATTACGATAAAAAATCTTCTCCGTTAGCTCTTGCCCAAAATGTTTGGTTAAAAGCTCAAAAAACCGTGGATAGCAGCTGCTATCCTCAAACGCTTTTTGAAAAATTGGCTCAAGCTCCGCAAGACCCGGGAAGTCAATCCCTCCGAAGAAATCGGCACCTAGAGCTAAGGCATCCTCTCCTCCTAAAGCCAGAGCATGCTCGATATGACGGACAAAATCTTCAGGTTTGTCCCCAACAAAGTGGCGGACAAAGTTGATGCCAATCACTCCTCCTCTCTTAATAATTTCCTGTGCAAAAGCATCGGGGAGATTGCGGGGATGGTTTTTAATCGCCCGAAAGTTGGAGTGACTTGCAATCGGCAGAATATTTAATCCTTTTGCCTCGATCCTATCCAAGATTCCTTCAGCCAAGGCATCCGATGTATGACTCAAATCAATCGCAACCCCTTTCCCATCCATATACTCTAAAAACCGCTTCCCATCCTCCTTCAGACCGATAGAACTTTGGTCTCCTCCTCCAAAACGGTTTTCCCCCTTCCATGTGAGGCTTACATAAAGCCACTTTTCCTGATCAAAACGCGCATACACCTGATCAAAAGGTTCCTTCTCTCCCAAAAGCCCTGAAGCATTTTCAATCGCTAAGGCAAACCGAGGCCCTCCAGAAATCTGACGGAAACACTCAAGCTGCCCCTGCATTTCATTCCAAGTCTTAGAAAAAACGGCAAGCGCCTGAAAAGAAACTCCCCCTTTTTTTAAAAGGGGGAGTGAACATCTTGAGATGTCATCCACTGCGCGATGCTTTTCCCGATCTGTATTCAAGTAGGCAAGCAAGTCACAATGGAGGTCAACAACTGAGTAGACCATTAAAAATCAAGGCGCGCCTTAATGGTGACCCCTTGAAGAAGAAGGTCGCCACTGTGATCAGGTTCACCAAGGTTTTTAATCATTTGATTATGCAAGATCCACAAAACATGTTCCCACCCTGCTTGCAGCATGAAATGGAATCGATCTTGTCCAAACCAAACATCATAACGGAAGCCCGCTTCAATATTTGCAACAGGCTCAGTTGTGTGAGGTTTTACTCCTGTATCAACAACAGTTGTGGTCACATTATTGACAGTGATTCTTTCTTTGCGATCTAAGTCAAACTGTCCCCAAATAAGGGAAAGGGCAAGATCTCCAAAAAAGCTAAAGTTCTTTGTGAACTGGAAGGTGTTATTCAAACCTGCACGTAGACCAACGCCCCAAAAGTCTTGATTCAACTCTAAGCGATGGACATCGGTATTCACCAAATTGTATTCTGCCTTATAGTCTTGATCAATCCAAGCCGCATGAAGTCCTGCAAACAGGCGAAGTTTCATGTATTGGCTCATGTACGCATTACGCCCTAAATCTAGCGTCAGGTTATTATAGTGAACATCCCAGTTCGCATGTGCTCGTGTTAATAGGGCAACAGACTGATTGATAATCCAATAGGGAACTAAGTTCGATTGCGCTGCTTGCTGGCTTGTGGTATTCCCAGCATCGCTATGGATCCATGTATACTCTGCAACAATATCCCAGCCGTCATGAGGAAGATTAAATCCTGCACCGACTTTAAACCCTGGATCCCAGCTCCAATCGACATCGTGGACACTTCCAGAAGCTCCAGCTCCGACTCCAGAAACCGCATAAAACATTCCGTCTTGTCTTACTGTCCAATATATAAAGTCTGCTGTTAGGAAAAAGTTCCAATCTCCTCGAATTCTAGGTCCCGCATTCGGAAGAATTTTAATATCACAATCATCTGAATAGTAAAGAATTGGTTGTTCTTCTTGTGGATGTGCAAAGGCAAAACCCATTACACCTAGAAAAAATGCCAAAATCCATGTCTTTTTCATAAGTAAGTATCCCGTTAAATTATAAACATCTCAATCTTAGTGAAAAATTGAATTTAGGCAAAGGATATTTTTATGTTTGCTTTTGAAAACTGCTCCTCAAGATCCCAAAAGTAGGTCGCACGGGCTGTTTTTTGAGAATCCCAAACAACAAGCTCGTACTCTGCAGTGGTGTCAGAAAGCTTTGCAAGGTAAAGCTTAGATTTTTCTCCAAGCGATGCATGCATTGTAATGTCTTGGACTTGCTTTTTCCCCACTTCTCGACTCACTGAAAATGGAAGGACAACCCGAGAAAGACGTCCTCCAATGACCACTTTTTTCGTAATCATTTCAGTATTTGGAATCACAATCCTCTGCCCTTCGGCAGTCTCCAAGACCGTCGTCCGGACATTGATCTCCAAAATTTTCCCTCGATCTCCCGATTGGGTTTCGATGAAATCCCCTAGAGAAACCTTCTTTTCCAAAAGAAGGATTACCCCAGCTACAAAATTGTTAAAAATCGCCTGGAGCCCAAACCCAATCCCAACACCTAACGCACCAACAACCACCGCAACCCCTGTCAGATCAATTCCAATCGTGGTGAGAGCGATATAAAATCCGACAAGAAAGACGATGTAATAAGAGAGGCGTCCCACCCCATAAAGAGCAGGTCTTCTCACACGCATACTCCTCTCAATCCCCTTGGCAATCAAGAAGGAAAGGACAATCACTCCCAAAAAAGTCAGAAGATTGACTAAAGTCACTGGTGTGTCTTGAATCGTAAAAAGCACTACATCCATAATATGAGATAGGTTCATACCTTTTGAGGATGTTGATTTTCTTTGATAAATTCAATATAAAAAAATGAAAGGAAGAAAAACATGTCCAATCACCATAAGATCGGCGTTTGTGAGATTTGCAAGCAAGAGTTTTCCTATAAAAAACTCTTCCCTATCAAGTTGATACGGAATTCGATTTGCGACACACTCTGCAAAAAGCACCCCGATATTAATCTTGATGGATACATCTGCTTCCCTGATCTTCGAGAAATCCGGGCAGATCACATTGAGAGCCTACTAAGAGGCGACAAAGGACGCCTCTCTTCTTTCGAGCAAGAAGTGCTCGACAGCTTAGCGTCTCAAGATATTCTTGTGGAAAATGTTAACAGGAAGTTCGAACAGAAATTGACCTTCGGCCAAAAGATGGCTGACCGAGTGGCTCGCTTTGGAGGAAGCTGGAAATTTATCCTTTCATTTGTACTTCTCCTTATTGTCTGGATGATCATTAATACCTTCTTTTTCGCAGAAGAAGGGTTTGACCCTTACCCCTTTATCCTCCTGAATCTGGTCCTTTCCTGCTTAGCTGCCCTCCAAGCACCTATCATTATGATGAGCCAAAACCGCCAAGCTGCTAGGGACCGCCTCCAAGCCAACGAAGAATATTGTACCAATCTAAAAGCAGAACTTGAAATCCAACACCTGCACTCTAAACTCGATCTTTTTATGAAAAATCAGTGGGAATCTCTCCTTGAGCTTCAAAGGATTCAGATTGAGCTTACTGAAGATCTCATCCTCCATAAAAAGCAGTTGCACAAAAAGAAAGACTCACCTTAAAATCTTTCCCCATGAAACGGGTTGTGATCATTGGAACATGTGGATCGGGAAAGACAACGCTTGGGCGTCACTTAGCACAAAACCTTGATTATCCGATGACAGATCTTGATGACCTCTATTGGCTTCCCAACTGGGTCCGTCGCCCTCCAGAAGAATTTGCAGCTCTTATTGAAAAAGCTACCCTCCCTGAGGAGTGGATCCTCTGCGGCAACCAATCCCGTTTTCGTCATCTCATCTGGCCAAAAGCCGATACGATTATTTGGCTAGACCTTCCTCTGCATACTCTTCTTTGGCGTACATGGCGCCGCGCTTTGCATAATATCAAAACAAACGCCACGTTTTGCAATGGAAATTATGAAAGCTATACGCGTCTCTTCAGCCGCCACTCTATCCTTGTTTGGGTTCTCAAAACCTACCACCGCCACCGCCGCGATTACAAACAAGAGATGAAAAGCCGCCCTGACATCCGCTGGATCCACACCCGCTCGATTAAGAGGGTGTATGCGAATTAGAGTGTGTTCAGATTTTTTTGTATTTTCTAAAGAAATTTTTCTTCGGAGAATGTAGCCAACTTTCATAAGTTGGCGAATTTGAGAAGGAAAATTAATT
>JAGROF010000257.1 GCA_020440405.1 Chlamydiia bacterium | reverse complement strand
CCATTTTCAAAAAAAGAAAATTTTAGGAGAATACGTTCTGATCATTCCAGGATATGAAAATCCGTTTGAAAAAGATCCAGCAGCTCTTAAAGGAGACCTTGAAACACGCTTTGGAATCAGCTCAAAGGAAGCTTTAGTGGTTGCTGCAAAATTATTAAACCGTCCCAAACGAGAACTCTATGACGATCTGCATCGAAGTGGCCCTGAAGGCTGAAGCCACTCCACTCATTGAAGCCTTCAAACTCAAGCCCCTAGCGGGGAACCCCCTTTTCCCGATCTACGAAAACGAAGACCTCAAGCTCATTATTTCTGGAGTCGGAAAGATCAAGGCTGGGGCCGCCTGCAGTTACTTGGCGGGAATTCATCGCGACGAAGACATCTATGGATGGCTCAATGTCGGCGTTGGAGGGCACCGCTCCTTCCCTATTGGAACTCCTGTGCTGATCAATCAAGTGATTGATGGAGCGCGAAAAACCAAGCATTATCCGAGTATTGTGTTCGATCCTCCTTGCCGCACAGAAGGATGTATCACTGTCGAAAATCCGGAACATACCTACCCCTTACAAGCGGTTTACGACATGGAAGCTGCAGGGTTTTACCCGATTGCTTCTAAGATTTCTCCCCTCGAGATGATTCACATTTTTAAGGTCATTTCTGATAATGCGTCTCATCCTGCCACAGAAGTCACGAAAAAAGATGTCCAAGCCCATATTTCAAACCACCTCGATATCATCCGTACGATTTTAGGAGAAATGCATGCAATGATTGAAGAAATTGCCCCTGAAAAAACCCCTTTTCTTGAGGAGTTCATCAAACGGTGGCACTTTACGACCTGTGAAACGTTGCAGCTTAAAAAGCTTCTCCAGCGGTGGCAACTCCTCTGCCCGGATCAAATCCTCCTCTCCCACACTCTCCTAGAGAAGCGTTCAGCTCAGGAGGTTCTTGCCCATTTAAAAAATCACATTGAAAGTATCCCCCTAGAACTATGAGATTCCTCTACGTCGAAGAACCCCTGTTAAACCATCCCAAAACGGAAGCGATCCACAAACAAACGGGAGCTACAATCATTCCGATCGAGCGGTATGGAGAGATTTTTAATCGCCATGGCAGCCACTTTAGATTGCAAAAGAAACAGGCGGCCCTGATCTTAGCGGAGAAAAAAGGAAAACGGGTCTATGAAATTCCCCCTTCCTACACGATCGGCGCCAAGCATAACTACTACTTCTCTCATCTTCTGAATTGTCCCTATGATTGCCGGTATTGTTTTTTGCAAGGAATGTACCGCTCAGCCCATTATGTCCTATTTCTCAATGCGCAAGACTTCATGCAAGAGATCGATGAGAAGATTACCGATGAAAAAACCACCTTCTTTTCTGGATATGATGGAGACAGCTTAGCTTTGGAACGTTACTCGGGGTTTTTAGAGACCTACCTTCCTTTTTTTGCGGTGCGTCCCACAGCTGAACTCGAACTCCGCACAAAAAGTCACAACATCCAATTCCTACTGGAGCAAGACCCTATTCCTAATGTTGTCATTGCCTATACCTTAAGCCCCGACCCCATTGCTCAGGCTTTTGAAACCAAGGCCCCCTCCTTGAAACAACGCCTCAAAGCCATCGCCAAACTCCAAGATAAAGGGTGGCAGATTGGTCTCCGTTTCGACCCACTCATTTACGTTAAAAATTATCAAGAATACTACGCGACATTCTTTGAAGACGTCCTGAGCCTAGTTCCCCATCCCCATTCGATCACCTTAGGAGCGTTTCGCCTTCCCCCCTCTACATTCAAAGAAATGGAGCGGGTCAAACCCAAAGAGCCCCTCCTGGCAATGTGTCAGGAAAAAGAAAACATGCTAGCCTTTGCCAAAGAAGAAGAAATGCTCACCTTTTGCCGTAAAAGACTTCCCCAAGAAAGGCTTTACATATGCGCTTAAGAAAAATCCTCATCACAGGTGCCAGCCGAGGCATTGGAAAAGCGACAGCCAACCTCCTGTTAGAAGAGGGGCATGAGGTTTGGGGCATTGCCCGCTCCATTCAAGGGAGTCACCCTCGTTTTCACCCCCATGCCATTGACCTATCAGACCTGGATACCCTTCCCTCTAAACTCACCCCCTTCCATCAAGTCGATACAATCGTTTGCAACGTGGGAAAGGGACATTTTGGTAACTTAGAAGAGCTTTCCTTTGAGCATATTCGTTCTCTGATGAACCTCAATTTTCTCAGCCATGTCTATCTCATCAAGGAGCTCCTCCCCCACCTTAAGAAAAAGGAGCGGGCAGACTTGATCTTCATTGGCTCTGAAGCAGGCCTTACAGGACAGCGCAAAGGAAGTATCTACTGCGCTTCAAAGTTTGCCC
>JAGROF010000256.1 GCA_020440405.1 Chlamydiia bacterium | reverse complement strand
ATGGGCCCCTTTGATAAGGAAAAGCTATGGAATAGCGAGGCAATTAGTGGGTGCCGCCGCTTTCTTGATCGTTTTTATGCATTAGTTTTCTCTGATAAAGTTCAGGAAGAAGGAGAAGGGTTGAAGTTTGCCCATAAACTTATCGATGGGGTACAGAAAGATATCGAAGAGATGCTCTTTAATACTGCCATTGCAAAGATGATGGAATTCGTCAATGCCTTTTCTAAGTTGGAATCGTATTCCAAAAAAGGACTCGAAATGGCAACGCAAGCTTTGGCTCCCTTTGCACCCCACTTAGCAGAGGAGTGTTGGAACCAGCTAGGACATGACGAATCCATTACCTTCGTCCCCTTTCCTCAAGCTAATTCTAAATACCTAACCGAGGAAAGCGCCACCTATGTGATCCAAGTCAATGGAAAGTTCCGAGGAAAATGGGAGCTCCCTAAAGGGCAGACGAAAGAGTCTCTTTTGGAAGCAGTCAAAAAGGATGAGAAGCTTGCAAAATATCTTTCAGGGGACATCGTGAAAGTCATTTTTGTTCCAGAAAAGCTTCTGAATATTGTGGTTAAATCATGACCCGCTTTTTCTATAACGTGGCCTTATTTGCCCTGCTTGTCCTTTTCTTCCCAAAGCTTTTGAGGGATTATCTCTTCAAGAAAAAGTATCGGAAGAGTTTAAAGCGTCGTTTTAAACCAAAGGTTCCGGGGGAAATCAAAAAAGAGGTGATTTGGCTCCATGCCGTTTCTATGGGAGAGACCAAGGCTCTATCGACCCTTCTTCCCCATGTTCGTAAAAGTCATCCCGAAGCCTTTATTTTCGTGACCACTGTTACAGAAACAGGGCAGGAACAAGCAAAGCGGAGTCTTCCCGATGCCGATGCTATCGAATACTTGCCCCTAGACTTTTCATGGATTATCCGCTCCTTTGTCCAAGCCCTCCGCCCCAAGCTTCTCATCCTTGTGGAAGGGGACTATTGGCTCAACTTAATGCAAGAAGTCAAAAAATGTGGAGGACAGATCGTTGTCGTTAACGGGAAGGTTTCAGAAAAATCTCTCAAAAGATACCTGACCTTTTCCCCATTAGCGCGCACCCTTTTTTCCTCTGTCGATCATTTTTGCCTCCAAGGAGAAAGCTACCTAGAGCGCTTCTTAAAATTGGGGATTCTTCCCGAAAAGTTGACGGTCACGGGAAATCTCAAATTTGACATTCCTCCTGCAGAAGCCAAATCCCTCGACTTTTTAAATCTTAAGCCAGAATATCGAGTCATTACACTGGGCTCCACCCATGAGGGGGAGGAAAACCTTCTTTTGGCCGCCCTCTTGCCCCTTCTCAAAAAAGATCCTAACCTTCATGTCCTGATCGTTCCCCGCCACCCGGAACGGTTTCAGAAAGTCAAGAGCGCCATTCATCATCCTCAAGTGACTGTTGTGGATCAAATGGGGGTTCTTCCTGACTGCTACCGCCTATCGACCCTTGCCATCGTAGGGGGGAGCTTTGTAAAAGGAATCGGAGGACACGATATCTTTGAGCCAATAAAAATGGGGATTCCCACCCTTTTTGGACCCTATATGCATAAACAAGTCGATCTTGAAAAACTGCTGACAGAGTCAGGCGCTGGGCTCAAAGTAGAGCCTCAAGACCTTACCTCAACCCTAGAAAAACTTTTATCTGATTCAAAACTTCATTTAGAAATGAGTGAAAAAGGAAAGCAAACTGCGCAAAAAGCATTAGGTGCCTCTTTTCGCACTTGGAATTTAATTCAACATTTCCCTTGAGAAGAATCCTTAAAGCTTCTATACTCATCGTTAACCAAATACCGCGGGGTGGAGCAGTGGTTAGCTCGTCGGGCTCATAACCCGAAGGCCGCAGGTTCGAGTCCTGCCCCCGCTATTTTTTCTTTGGCGGCATAGCTCAGTTGGTAGAGCAGCGGAATCATAATCCGTTTGTCCTTGGTTCGAGTCCGAGTGCCGCTATTTCGTGAAGTTAGAAATTCTTACGAACCCCTCCCTCAAGCCTCATCTTTTCCCTAAGTTTTCCTTTCTTTCTTTATTTACCCCATTGAGGAGCAGACCTCAGTCAGTCAAAAAAAACGCATGAAAAAATTTGAGACTTGTCGAAGCTGCTCGCAAGAAAGTTTAACTTCACCTCTTTAGAAGGGGGAGGAGGCTGATCGCTAAGCTAAGGAAAAGAGCTGTTTCTTTTGCTTAGGGAGAAGATTTAACCCCAATAACTTTGTTGGTGAGAACCAACAAAGTGATGGCGAAGCTGAGGCTGGAGAGGCCTGAAGTTGGAGTGGTTAGCATTGGTACGGCAAGCGCTTGGGGTGTTGCCATAAAGAGCATAGCTTCTTTGAACACTCTTCCTTCTTTCCTCTGCCTCTAAGAGCTCTTCCCATCTGGCTTTCTGAGAGGCTGCGTTTTGTTCAAATTGGAAATCAATGTCATCTGGTTTTTTTTCGAGAGGGACAGGTACAGGGCCAAAAAGGGATTCAAATGCCTTGATGATTGCACTGGGTCGAAAAGGAAGTTTTTCATGGATCACCTCAAGCTGTTTTGCTAGGAAGCTAGTAGGATCAATTTGAGAGGCTTGAAACCAAGGGTCCTTTGTTATGGAGCTTTCTTGCCAAAAAGGGTGGGGCTTCCACGAGTCTTCTTCTTTTTTTAGTTTAAAATAGCTGTAAAGCTTGTCACGTACGGAAAGAGCTTCTGTTAGGGTTTCGGTATGCTTTTGAGAAACATGACAAGCTATAAGGGTTGCTTTGGGGAGGTTGTAGTAAGTGGTGCAGAATTGCCTGGTGATCTCTTCTATGGCGTCAGAAACTTTTCGTGCCAACTCTTTTAGCGCGTGTTGGTCTTTGAGATCTGAAACTGTGGCAAGGATGGCATTTCCAAGTATCGTGAGTTCTGTTGCTTCTTTACATACTCCTACGCGAATGGCTCTCGCATAGACGTACCCAGATTGATTATATTGGTCAATGAGTCCCTGGACAACAGGGCTTTCAGATGTTAAGTTAAGTTTTCTTGCGCTGACTTTTTCCATGGCTCTATC